>NZ_JACYHC010000871.1:0-1098 GCF_017152085.1 Staphylococcus sp. EG-SA-2 | reverse complement strand
AAATATCTGTGTTTTTCGTTACCTAATTATACTATCATAAGCTTTGCCTACCGAATAGTAAAACGCTTACAACTTTTATATAAATTTGACGAAATTTCGTCATGCCTTATATAACGTCGTTTGTGATGGGAGTGGGACAGAAATGATATTTTCGAAAAATTTATTTCGTCGTCCCACCCCAACTTGCACATTATTGTAAGCTGACTTTTCGTCAGCTTCTGTGTTGGGGCCCACACCCCAACTTGCATTGCCTGTAGAATTTCTTTTCGAAATTCTCTGTGTTGGGGCCCCTGACTAGGATTGAAAAAAGCTTGTTACAAGCGCATTTTCGTTCAGTCAACTACTGCCAATATAACTTCGTAGAGCATAGAACATTGATTTATGTCCCAGCCTGATATCACCATTAAATACAATTCATTTAGTCTTCAATTGGAAACAATTCATCGATATATTGAATCTCATCATCTGATAAAACGATATCTGCAGCTTTAATATTTTCAATGACTTGTTCTGCACGTTTTGCACCAGGAATAATCACATCGATAGCTGGTCTCGTTAAATAAAATGCTAATACAATGTTCGCAATTGAAGTTTGATGTGCTGCAGCTAGGCTTTCCAAAGCTTTTACGCGACGCACATTCTCTTCAAAAACACCAGGTATAAAATCACGACGTGTAGTACGATGGTCACTAAATTTAGTGTTCTCATCATATTTTCCAGCTAAAATACCGGATGCTAATGGGAAATAAGGAATAAATGTGATTAGGTGATCAACACAATATTGCAATACTGCCTCATTTTCGCGGTGCAATAAATTATATTCTAACTGTACAACATCAACGTAACCATCTTTATTTGCTTCTTTAAGTTGATCTAATGTGAAATTTGATACACCAATGGCTTTAATCTTCCCTTGTTCCTTAAGCTCTTGTAATGCTGCAACTGCTTGATCTTTCGGAGTGTTGTCATCAGGAAAATGAATATAATATAAATCGATATAATCAGTTTGTAGACGTTTCAAACTATTCTCAACTTGTTGTTTTAAATATTCCGGTTGATTGTTCTGATGTACTTCTTGATTTTCATCAAATTCATGAG
>NZ_JACYHC010000870.1:0-1100 GCF_017152085.1 Staphylococcus sp. EG-SA-2 | reverse complement strand
AAGATTCGTTCTATTGGTATCAACAAGTGATAGCATCAAATGGAGATAAATTATAAAGGTATATTATAAGTATTTTAGGGTTAGAGCCCGAGACATAAATTAATATAGTAGGACCTACAGTGTTATATTGGCGGGCCCCAACATAGAAGCTGGCGGAAAGTCAGCATACAATAATGTGCAAGTTGGCGGGGCCCCAACATAGAAGCTGGCGGAAAGTCAGCTTACAATAATGTGCAAGTTGGGGAAGGACAGGAATAAATTTTGCGAAAATATCATTTCTGTTCCAATCCCGTGATGTTAAAATTTTTAAAAAAATAATGCCACTAACTAAGTATGTATAGTGTTAATGTTTGAGTGTTTATGAAAGTCTTTAACCAAAATTGATGACTTACTAATCAACGATAACGATATTGTTAAGTAGATGATTAGTGTCACAAAGAAATTAAAGTAGCAGTCAAACATAGATACAAAGTACGGTTAGTGGCATTATATTTAGTCCTCTTTTTTAGCGACAAAAGTAATATAATTCATATCTTTACGCAATTTAGTCATCGTTTTAAACATTTTACAAAACATTGGTCGATTTTCTTTTTTTAAAGCATTGTTGATAATCTTTATAGTTCCAACAATACCTTCGTCATAAATTAAACCTTTTGGTGTCATTAAACTCATTGGACCAGTATGATAATGCACATGATTAAAACCAGCTTGATTATATAAATCTAACCAGCCAAGTTTCGTCTGCGGTGAGACATTGACATTAATTGCTGCAGATAATGATTTAACTACATGTGTGGCATGTGATTCATTAACGATGACAATATCATGTGTTAACAAGATACCCCCAGGCTTTAAGACTCGGTAGTACTCGCGTAATGCTTTTTCCTTTATGGTGATGGGTAACATTGTTAACATTGCTTCATTTAAAACGATATCGAATTGATTGTCATCAAAGGGCAATTTAACAGCATTCGCTTGTTGAACTTGAATATATGATTCAAGACCTGCTGCTGAAATATTTTCCTGTGCTTTTTCTAATGCTTTCTTATTTATATCAACGCCTTGAATGTGACAGCCATATGTATGAGCTAGATAAATAG
>NZ_JACYHC010000869.1:0-1104 GCF_017152085.1 Staphylococcus sp. EG-SA-2 | reverse complement strand
AGTGCCACTATTCATCTCAGCTTTCCAACGCGCCGAAGAATTAGCGGTCGCAATGGAAGTTAGGGGTTATGATGCCAATGTTAAGAGAACGAGCTACAGACAGCTTAAATGGCAATTGAGAGATACGATATCTTTAACCATGATTATCCCAATTGCAATTATTTTATTCGTATTAAAATATTCAGGAGTGTAAATTCATGCGTATATTAGTAGAAATTGCGTATCAAGGAAATAATTTTCTAGGCTTTCAAATTCAACAGAATGGACGTACGGTACAGCAACAATTTGAAAAGCTATTACAACGCATGCATAAAAGACATGTGAGAATCCATCCTTCAAGTAGGACTGATAGAGGTGTACATGCGATACAGCAGTACTTTCATTTCGACACAGAGCTGAATATACCTATGTCACAATGGCAATATGCAATGAACCGAACGTTACCAGATGATATTTATGTCAATAATGTAGTTACAGTCGATGACGATTTTCATTGTCGTTACGATTGTGTCGGTAAACGCTATCGATATAAAGTATATCAAGCACAACACCGCGATCCATTTCAAAGTGGTTTGAAAACATTTATTCCTGAAACGTTGGATTTAGACAAAATGAACAGAGCGGCGCAACAATTCATAGGTACACATGATTTTACGGGGTTTTGTTCGCAAAAAACTGAAGTAGAAAGCAAAGTTAGAACATTATACCAAAGTGAAATCGTAAAGACAGATGATGGCTTTGATTATATTGTCACTGGATCTGGATTTTTATATAACATGGTGCGTGTCTTAGTTGCATTTTTAATAGAAGTTGGAAAAGGGCGACATGAAATTTCTGATGTGCCGAAGCTACTTGAATCAAAGAATCGTAAGAATGTTCCTTTCACTGCACCGGCTGAAGGACTATATTTAGAGAAGATTTATTTAGATGAAAATGAGTTATTAAAAGACTTTGGCAACGATATAAAAATACATCGCAAAAAATCATTACAAAATGACTGATTGCCATTGACAAAAAGCTTGTGAAATTATAAGATTATTAACGGTATTGTTTTATATCCACCCCACGATAAGCCCCGGAAACTTATTGTGTTACAAGATATAT
>NZ_JACYHC010000868.1:0-1104 GCF_017152085.1 Staphylococcus sp. EG-SA-2 | reverse complement strand
AGTGCCACTATTCATCTCAGCTTTCCAACGCGCCGAAGAATTAGCGGTCGCAATGGAAGTTAGGGGTTATGATGCCAATGTTAAGAGAACGAGCTACAGACAGCTTAAATGGCAATTGAGAGATACGTTATCTTTAATCATGATTATCCCAATTGCTATTATTTTATTCGTATTAAAATATTCAGGAGTGTAAATTCATGCGTATATTAGTAGAAATTGCGTATCAAGGAAATAATTTTCTAGGTTTTCAAATTCAACAAAATGGTCGAACGGTACAGCAACAATTTGAAAAGCTATTACAACGCATGCATAAAAGACATGTGAGAATCCATCCTTCAAGTAGGACTGATAGAGGTGTACATGCGATACAGCAATACTTTCATTTCGACACAGAGCTGAATATACCTATGTCACAATGGCAATATGCAATGAACCGAACGTTACCTGATGATATTTATGTCAACAATGTAGTTACAGTCGATGACGATTTTCATTGTCGTTACGATTGTGTAGGTAAACGCTATCGATATAAAGTATATCAAGCACAACACCGCGATCCATTTCAAAGTGGTTTGAAAACATTTATTCCTGAAACGTTGGATTTAGATAAAATGAACAGAGCGGCACAACAATTCATAGGTACACATGATTTTACGGGATTTTGTTCGCAAAAAACTGAAGTAGAAAGCAAGGTTAGAACATTATACCAAAGTGAAATTGTAAAGACAGATGATGGCTTTGATTATATTGTCACTGGATCTGGATTTTTATATAACATGGTGCGTGTCTTAGTTGCATTTTTAATAGAAGTTGGAAAAGGACGACATGAAATTTCTGATGTGCCGAAGCTACTTGAATCAAAGAATCGTAAGAATGTTCCTTTCACTGCAACGGCTGAAGGATTATATTTAGAGAAGATTTATTTAGATGAAAATGAGTTATTAAAAGACTTTGGCAACGATATCAAAATACATCGTAAAAAATCATTACAAAATGACTGATTGCCATTGACAAAAAGCTTGTGAAATTATAAGATTATTAACGGTATTGTTTTATATCCACCCCACGATAAGCCCCGGAAACTTATTGTGTTACAAGATATAT
>NZ_JACYHC010000867.1:0-1112 GCF_017152085.1 Staphylococcus sp. EG-SA-2 | reverse complement strand
AAATATGAATTGATTTCACAACCAAACATACAGTTTGCGGGACAAATGACTGGTGTTGAAGGTTATGTAGAAAGCGCAGCTAGCGGCTTAGTTGCAGGTATCAATCTTGCGCATAAAATATTAGGCAAAGGTGAGGTAGTATTTCCGAGAGAAACTATGATTGGAAGTATGGCTTACTATATTTCTCATGCTAAAAACAATAAGAATTTCCAACCTATGAATGCTAACTTCGGGTTATTACCATCTTTAGAAACTAGAATTAAAGATAAAAAAGAACGCTATGAAGCACAAGCTAATAGAGCTTTGGATTACTTAGAAAATTTCAAAAAAACTTTATAAAATAGTTAGAAAGACTAGATATGCTATTCATTCTTAAGTCATCAACGAGTAAGTAATGACTTTCTAAATGGAAAATACTTATCCTAGTCTTTTTAATTTTGGAATTGTTACGTATTTCTGACAATTTAGAATTCGTATTCAAAAAAATATCTAAATAAATAACACGCAATAAGTTGATTGATGTAACATGTAAGAGAATGTTTTAAATAAACTTTATTTAAAAGACAATGAAATAATAAATGGCAAGGCTATTAATAAAGACTTTTAGTAATTAATTTAAAAAAGAGGTATTCTAATTAACAGGTTTTCCGATTAGTTACAATTATTTAATTCTCAAAAGATTTAGAATTGATTATCAAATTACTGTAAGCCCTTTGCTGTATATGCTACAATTCTTATTGATGGAGGGTAAATGTATTGAATCATATTCAAGAAGCGTTTTTAAATACATTGAAAGTTGAACGGAATTTTTCGGAACATACATTGAAATCATATCAAGATGACTTAATTCAGTTTAATCAATTTTTAGAACAAGAACATTTACAGTTGAAAACTTTTGAATACAGAGATGCTAGAAATTATTTGAGCTATTTATATTCAAATCATTTGAAAAGAACATCTGTTTCTCGTAAAATCTCAACGTTAAGAACTTTCTATGAATATTGGATGACGCTTGATGAGAACATTATTAATCCATTTGTTCAATTAGTACATCCGAAAAAAGAAAAATATCTTCCGCAATTCTTTTACGAAGAAGAAATGGAAGCGTTATT
>NZ_JACYHC010000866.1:0-1113 GCF_017152085.1 Staphylococcus sp. EG-SA-2 | reverse complement strand
GACTTAATAAGTTTACTATTGAAAAATTGGCATTAGGTTTAGCGCGTTATTTAAATGCCCAAACAAACAGTCCAACAATAGTCATTCATTATGATATTAGACATCTTTCAACTGAATTCGCCCAAATAATTGCTAATGTATTAGCAAACCATCAAATAACAGTTTATTTACCTGATACATATAAAACGACACCGGAATTATCGTTCGCGGTGCGCAATCTTAATACTACTGCTGGCATTATGATTACAGCAAGTCATAATCCGAAAGACTATAACGGCATCAAAGTATATGGTTCTGATGGTGCGCAATTATCGACTGATGCATCTGAGCTTGCAAGTCGTTATATCGAAGAAGTTGGCGATCCATTACAGATTGATATACCTATTTCTAAACAAAATACATCTTATATCAAGCCTTTTCCGAAATCTGTAACTGATGACTATATGAAACACATTCAAAATATGATTGGCTATATTCCTAAATCTGATTTACAAGTTGTGTTCACTAGTTTACATGGTACAAGTGTTCCGATTGTACCTGAGTTATTACAATCTTTGAATTTCAATCAATTTAATCTTGTAGAAGCACAATGTAAACCTGATCCGAATTTCAGCTCAGTTCAAAGTGCTAATCCTGAAGATCATCGCGCTTTTGATCAAGCAGTCGAACTTGCAAATAAAAGTCATGCAGACTTATTAATATCAACTGACCCTGATGCGGATCGTCTTGGCATTGCTGAACGTGATGCACATGGTCATATCACATATTTTAATGGCAACCAAATTGGTGCGTTGTTACTTAATTATCGTATTCAACAAACGTCTCAATTACGTCATCGCTTAATGATTCAATCTATTGTAAGTAGTGAGTTAACAAAGTCATTAGCACGCTATAATAATGTTGAATACAAAGAGGTGCTTACGGGCTTTAAATTTATTGCTCAGGAAATAAGACAACTGGACGATCATCAAAATATGATTTTCGCCTTTGAAGAGAGTTACGGTTTTCTATCAGAGCCTTTTGTACGTGATAAAGATGCCGTACAAATTGTGCCACTCATTATAAAATACGCTTCTGAGTTAAAATTATATGGCAAAACATTGAAAGATGAAT
>NZ_JACYHC010000865.1:0-1113 GCF_017152085.1 Staphylococcus sp. EG-SA-2 | reverse complement strand
CAGTTAGTCATAAAATTAAATGGAAATGTCGATGAAGTGTATCAGCAATTACAGCGATTAATTAAGAATGCTAATGTCGAAGAGAGTGAGAATACTGACAATATTAATAGCCAAGATACAAGTTATACACCTCAAGTAAAAGTAACAACACCAATTTTAGTGAAAGCACCAATCGCTGGTCGTCGTATTTTACTTAAAGAAGTAAGAGATTCAATTTTTAGAGAGAAAATGGTAGGTGAAGGCTTAGCAATCAAAGCTCATGAAGAATCCAAAGTAATCGCACCGTTCAATGGTTTAATATCTATGATTGTACCAACTAAGCATGCAGTTGGTATTCAATCAGAAGACGGTGTGGACATAGTCATTCATATTGGCGTGAATACAGTTGACTTGGAAGGTAAAGGGTTCAAGTGCTTTGTAAAGCAAAATGATCATGTTGAAGCAGGGCAAACGTTGTTGCAATTCGACCAGCAATATATACAACAACAAGGCTACAATGCTGACGTTATTGTCGTTATTAGCAACTCTGCCGATTTAGGAAAAGTAGAACTGACAATGAATGAAATCATTACGACTGAAGATGTTATTTTTAAAATATTTAAAAACTAGGAGTGTGTTGTAATAATGACAAAATTACCGCAAAATTTTATGTGGGGTGGCGCTCTTGCCGCAAATCAATTTGAAGGTGGATATGAAAAAGGTGGTAAAGGGTTAAGTGTAATTGATGTTATGACGAGTGGTGCACATGGCAAAGCACGTCAGATTACAGAATCTATAGACCTCAATCGCTATTATCCAAATCATGAAGGTATTGATTTTTATCATCGTTATAAGGAAGATATTGCCTTGTTTAAAGAAATGGGATTGAAATGTTTACGTACGTCGATTGCGTGGACACGTATCTTTCCGAATGGGGATGAAGATGTGCCAAATGAAGAAGGACTTGCCTTTTATGATCGTATCTTTGATGAATTAATTGCACAAGGTATTGAACCTGTTGTGACGTTATCACATTTTGAGATGCCACTTCATTTAGCGAAACATTATGGTGGATTTAGAAATAGAGAAGTTGTCGATTATTTTGTGCATTTTGCGCGTGTTGTATTTGAAAGA
>NZ_JACYHC010000864.1:0-1113 GCF_017152085.1 Staphylococcus sp. EG-SA-2 | reverse complement strand
GACTTAATAAGTTTACTATTGAAAAATTGGCATTAGGTTTAGCGCGTTATTTAAATGCCCAAACAAACAGTCCAACAATAGTCATTCATTATGATATTAGACATCTTTCAACTGAATTCGCCCAAATTATTGCTAATGTATTAGCAAACCATCAAATAACAGTTTATTTACCTGATACATATAAAACGACACCGGAATTATCGTTCGCGGTTCGCAATCTTAATACTACTGCCGGCATTATGATTACAGCAAGTCATAATCCGAAAGACTATAACGGCATTAAAGTATATGGTTCTGATGGCGCGCAATTATCGACTGATGCATCTGAGCTTGCAAGTCGTTATATCGAAGAAGTTGGCGATCCATTACAGATTGATATACCTATTTCAAAACAAAATACATCTTATATCAAACCTTTTCCGAAATCTGTAACTGATGACTATATGAAACACATTCAAAATATGATTGGCTATATTCCTAAATCTGATTTACAAGTTGTGTTCACTAGTTTGCATGGTACAAGTGTTCCAATTGTACCTGAGTTATTAAAATCTTTGAATTTCAATCAATTTAATCTTGTAGATGCACAATGTAAACCTGATCCGAATTTTAGTTCAGTTCAAAGTGCTAATCCTGAAGATCATCGCGCTTTTGATCAAGCAGTCGAACTTGCAAATAAAAGTCATGCAGACTTATTAATATCAACTGACCCAGATGCAGATCGACTTGGTATTGCTGAACGTGATGCACATGGTCATATCACATATTTTAATGGCAACCAAATTGGTGCGCTGTTACTTAATTATCGTATTCAACAAACGTCTCAATTACGTCACCGCTTAATGATTCAATCTATTGTAAGTAGTGAGTTAACAAAGTCATTAGCACGCTATAATAATGTTAAATACAAAGAGGTACTGACGGGCTTTAAATTTATTGCTCAGGAAATAAGACAACTGGATGATCATCAAAATATGATTTTCGCATTTGAAGAGAGTTACGGTTTTCTATCAGAGCCTTTTGTACGTGATAAAGATGCCGTACAAATTGTGCCACTCATTATAAAATACGCTTCTGAGTTAAAATTATATGGCAAAACATTGAAAGATGAAT
>NZ_JACYHC010000863.1:0-1113 GCF_017152085.1 Staphylococcus sp. EG-SA-2 | reverse complement strand
CAGTTAGTCATAAAATTAAATGGAAATGTCGATGAAGTGTATCAGCAATTACAGCGATTAATTAAGAATGCTAATGTCGAAGAGAGTGAGAATACTGACAATATTAATAGCCAAGATACAAGTTATATACCTCAAGTAAAAGTAACAACACCAATTTTAGTGAAAGCACCAATCGCTGGTCGTCGTATTTTACTTAAAGAAGTAAGAGATTCAATTTTTAGAGAGAAAATGGTAGGCGAAGGCTTGGCAATCAAAGCTCATGAAGAATCCAAAGTAATCGCACCGTTCAATGGTTTAATATCTATGATTGTACCAACTAAGCATGCAGTTCGTATTCAATCAGAAGACGGTGTGGACATAGTCATTCATATTGGCGTGAATACAGTTGACTTGGAAGGTAAAGGGTTCAAGTGCTTTGTAAAGCAAAATGATCGTGTTGAAGCAGGGCAAACGTTGTTACAATTCGACCAGCAATATATACAACAACAAGGCTACAATGCTGACGTTATTGTCGTTATTAGCAACTCTGCCGATTTAGGAAAAGTAGAACTGACAATGAATGAAATCATTACGACTGAAGATGTTATTTTTAAAATATTTAAAAACTAGGAGTGTGTTGTAATAATGACCAAATTACCGCGAAATTTTATGTGGGGTGGCGCTCTTGCCGCAAATCAATTTGAAGGTGGATATGATAAAGGGGGTAAAGGGTTAAGTGTAATTGATGTTATGACGAGTGGTGCACATGGCAAAGCACGTCAGATTACAAAGTCTATAGATCAAAATCACTATTATCCAAATCATGAAGGTATTGATTTTTATCATCGTTATAAGGAAGATATTGCCTTGTTTAATGAAATGGGATTGAAATGTTTACGTACGTCGATTGCGTGGACACGTATCTTTCCGAATGGGGATGAAGATGTGCCAAACGAAGAAGGACTCGCCTTTTATGATCGTATCTTTGATGAATTAATTGCACAAGATATTGAACCTGTTGTGACGTTATCACATTTTGAGATGCCACTTCATTTAGCGAAACATTATGGTGGATTTAGAAATAGAGAAGTTGTCGATTATTTTGTGCATTTTGCGCGTGTTGTATTTGAAAGA
>NZ_JACYHC010000862.1:0-1116 GCF_017152085.1 Staphylococcus sp. EG-SA-2 | reverse complement strand
CAATTGGGTAATATCATCGAGACTTTGAATCCCACCCCCTACAGTAAGAGGGATAAACAAGCGTGACGCTGTCTGTTCAATCACTTCTAGCATTAAGCTATGACCCTCTTCCGTCTTAGAGATGTCTAAAAATACTAATTCATCAGCACCCGCTTCATTGTAATATATTGCTAAATCAACAGGATTCCCTATATCCCTTAATCCTTTAAATTGAATCCCTTTAACGACACGACCATCTTTGACATCTAAACATGGAATGATACGTTTTTTAATCATTCTAGCCCCTCCCAAAAAGATGCTTGATGTGCAGCCTTTCCTATAATAGCAGCGTGAACATTTAGCGACGCTAATCGTTGAATATCTTGCTGATGTCTAATACCACCGGAAGCAATGACAGGAATCGTCGTTGCCTTTACTAATTGACCAGTTAATTCAAAGTTAGGTCCGGACATTTTGCCATCTTTAGCAATATCAGTATATATAATGCCTCCAAGAGGTATATCCGATAACTGTCTCACAAAACTAAATAAATTTAACTCTGTGTCCTCTTCCCATCCGTTCACTTTAATATCTTCTCCATAAGCATCAACTGACAGATAAATACGACCTGGAAATGTATGTGCCATCTCTTTAAGCCAATCAGTATCTTGAATGCCTTTCGTTCCAACTATGCAATAATTAATCCCTGCGGCAAAGTAGTCCATGATTTGTGACTTCGTACGAATGCCACCACCTACTTCAATATCTTTGGTTGTTAATCTCCTCAATGACTTAATATAATCAAACTCTCGGGCATACTGTGCCTTAGCACCTATCAAGTCGACGATATGAATACGATTCACACATTCAAATTGACTATAGTAAGCAATACTTTCTTCAGCCGAACGCGACATTTTTTCTTCACTATCATATTTACCCTCTGTTAACCTCACACTTGTTGACCCAATCAAATCAATCGCTGGCCATAATTCAATCATTTATAAATCCCCCTTGTATTGCCTGACGCAAAATTTGTAACCCATATGTACCGCTTTTTTCAGGATGGAATTGAATACCAATATAATTGTTAAATTGAACAATTGCCGGAATATCAGCCCCATACTGCGCATATGCAAT
>NZ_JACYHC010000861.1:0-12282 GCF_017152085.1 Staphylococcus sp. EG-SA-2 | reverse complement strand
CGACTTGCATGTATTAGGCACGCCGCCAGCGTTCATCCTGAGCCAGGATCAAACTCTCCATAAAAATTATGATGTTTGATTAGCTCATAAATACTAAATAATGTTTGTAACTTATAGTTACGTTTTTGGAATTAACGTTGACATATTGTCATTCAGTTTTCAATGTTCATTAAAATTATCTATGGAGCGGGTGATGGGAATCGAACCCACAACATCAGCTTGGAAGGCTGAGGTTTTGCCATTAAACTACACCCGCTTATTTAATTAAGAATTTTGATGCGGCCGAGAGGACTTGAACCTCCACGGGATTTCTCCCACTAGGCCCTCAACCTAGCGCGTCTGCCATTCCGCCACGACCGCGGATATAGGCATTTAAAACATCTTCGTTTTTCAGAACGTTATTTATTATATTATGTTTTAAAATATTTGTCAATAACTTTTAATCGTTTTTTTACAATAAATTAATTTGTGTTATCAGTTGTTAACACAACCCTATTTATAATAAAACATTAAGAACTTATTGTCAACATATTTTATAAATTAAATTTAGAATTGACTGTCTTTCAAATCAAAGTTTATTTAATTTGTTCTTTTTTAAGGAACGTGTTTAATCATACTAACTATAAGCTGTACAGTCAATAGAAAAGTTCAATCAAAATGTCATTAAAAATGTATAATTATCTTTTGTGCTACTTTAAAGCTTTAATTGGGTAAAGTTTATATATTATTTATTACTAAAATACGTCAAGATTTTTAATCTAATCAATTTAATTTCATCCTATCAAGTCACAATTTATGCCATTACCTATATCATAAGTAGAAAAGCCGAGATTGCGAAGTATTAAATTACGACAATCTCGGCTTTAAACATTTTATAAACACAATTTCTTCTTATTCAATTACTATGTTTACCAATCAAAATAACTCACTGATAAATTCTATAGAAATTCCATACAACTCATAAATAATCTTACATATACACGAATTAGCTCTATTTGTATTGTACTTATTTCAATTGTCTTTTCATTCTTAATTTTCCATTGCAATGTCCGCAACGCATACGATTCGTATCAACTTTACGGATACGTATATATTTTGCATGACATTTAGTACAATAATATTCATAATTCGCCCGTTGTTGATAGCTTTCAATGCTGTTACAAAATCTAGGCGCTCCAACCTGTTGGCTCAATCGTTTAAAATCTTGATCTTTATGTTGATAACCTTTACCAGCAATATGCAAGTGATAATGACACAATTCGTGCAGTATAATTTTTACAACAGCATCTTCTCCATAATGCTCATATTGTTTTGGATTAATTTCAATATCATGGGACTTTAAAAGATAACGTCCGCCTGTTGTACGTAACCTTTTATTAAAATATGCACAATGTCGAAACGTACGTCCAAATTTTTCTTCCGAAAGGTTCTCAACCATTCGCTGAAGTTTGTCATTATTCATGTGGATCAATCATCGTTAATGATACTTTGTCTTTATTTTTATCAATACTGTAAACCCAAACGTCAACGATATCACCAACACTGACAATATCCATTGGATTTTTTACGAACTTCTTAGAAAGTTTCGAAACATGGACAAGTCCATCTTGTTTAACACCTATATCTACAAATGCTCCAAAATCTACTACATTTCTAACTGTGCCACTCAATTTCATTCCTTCTTTTAAATCTTCAATTGATAGCACATCGGATTTAAGGATTGGTGTATCAAACTCGTCCCTTGGGTCTCGATTAGGTGCTTTCAAGGATTTAATAATATCCTCTAATGTAGGTACACCGACTTGTAATTCAATCGCCAGTTCATCCATATCCAATGAATTTAATTTAGCTTTTAATGCATCACTACCTAAATCATTGCCACCAAACCCGAGTTTATCTAATAACTGATACGTTACTTTATAGCTTTCGGGATGAATCGATGTATTATCCAATGGCTCTGAACCGTCTACTATTCTTAAAAATCCTATACTCTGCTCAAAAGTTTTAGCACCCAAACGCTTAATCTTGCTTAACTCTTTATTATGCTTTATTGCGCCATTTTCTTCTCTATATGCAATTATATTTTTAGCAATTTGCGAACTTAGACCAGACACATATTGTAATAATGATGATGATGCTGTATTGACATCAACACCTACTTGGTTAACTGCTGTTTCAACAACGAAAGTTAATGCATTTTCTAGTGCTTTTTGATTAACATCATGCTGGTATTGTCCGACACCAATAGATTTAGGATCGATTTTAACTAATTCACTTAATGGATCTTGAACGCGTCGTCCAATTGATACGGCACTTCTTTCTTCCACTTGAAAATCAGGAAATTCATCTCTAGCAATTTCTGATGCTGAGTATACTGAAGCGCCCGCTTCATTGACAATGATGAATTGTACTGGCAACTGATGCTTTTTAATTAAATCTGCAACAAATTGTTCTGTTTCACGACTTGCAGTACCATTGCCAATTGCAATTAATTGCACATCATACGCTTTAACCATTTGTACAAAATCCTTCTCTGCTGCCTCTTTTTTAGAAACTGGTGGATGCGGATAAATCACACCTTTTGCTATAAAAGTACCGAATGGGTTAATGACTGCTAATTTACAACCTGTTCTAAATGCTGGATCTACGCCTAATATTTGTTTACCTTTCATTGGAGGTTGCAGTAATAGATTTCTTAAGTTTTCACTAAAAACATCTATTGCATGATTTTCAGCTTTTTCAGTTAAATCAGCATGGATTTCACGCTCTATCGAAGGGACAATTAAGCGTTTCAAGCTATCTTTAATCGCCTCTAAAATATAACTGCGATTTACATTATTATGATTGATTTCTTGACGTGCAATGAAATCCTCTACTGATGTCGTATCGAATTCAAACTTTACAGATAATACTTTCTCTTTTTCACCACGATTAACAGCTAAAACTCTATGATTAGCAATGCGTTTAATTGGCTCACTATATGCATAGTACATTTCAAAAATACCTTTTTCATCTTCAGCATTTTTCTTTTTAGATGTAGTTAACACACCTTGATGATACATATCTTTTAAAATTTTTGTTCTATATTTAGGATTATCTGAAATTTGTTCCGCAATAATATCTTGTGCACCTTTGATAGCATCTTCAACCGATTGCACTTCTTCATTTATAAATTGTTGTGCTTTTTCTTCAATTGAGACTTCATGTTTACGTGCCTTCATCCATATCGCTAATGGCTCTAACCCTTTACGTTTCGCCTCAGTTGCCCTTGTCTTTTTCTTTTGTTTAAAAGGCCTATATAGGTCTTCAACACGTTGTAATTTGTTCTGTTTTAAAATATCCTTCTTTAATTCCTCAGTAAGTAATCCTTGCTGTTCTATATTTTTGATAACTTCTTCTTTACGTTTTTGTAAATTGACCATATATTGGTATTCGTCATCAATTTGCTTTATTTGAACTTCATCTAGTCCACCAGTTTGCTCTTTTCGATACCTCGCAATAAATGGTACTGTATTTTTTTCTTCTAGCAGTGTTAATACTGCTTCAATTTGTTTTTTACTAAATTGATATTTCTCTATGATTGAATTAATCAATTGATTGTCCATTTACTTAACCCACACTTTTTCTTAAATTTACTCATTTATTTTAACATATTCTAAAATACTTCTATTAAGGTATGATACTTAATGTAATTTTCACTTCCAAAACATTTAAAACGAATTATTAGGTCATACTATATTTTAAAACGCACTAAGATTATTGAAAATGACACACCATCATTTCTAAATTTCATAATCTAAGACTACTTTTTTTATTCTAATAGCAATCCACCTATTTAAAACGACAATTAGATATCTTCTTCACTTAAATTATTAATACTATATCGCGACATTTATGTGGATACACATTAAACTACGTTAATAATGTATTAATTCGAAAATCTTAATTAAATTAAAAATACCCCTCGATTTCAATTTAATAATCAAGGGATAATTATATGGATTTTTCATTATAAAACGTATCATTAATAAGCAAATTCTATTTATGTGCTGCTTCTTGTAATTTCTTAATTGCCGTTCTCTGAAGTCGTGATACATGCATTTGACTTAAACCGATACGCTCACCTGTCTCTTTTTGACTCAATCCTTCAATAAACGTACATTGTATGATTTCTCGTTCGCGATCAGATAATATAGGTAATATTTTTTCTAAAATCATACGTTTTTCAGTTAAGTCATAATGGTCATCTTGTTGCCCCATAATATCTAATAGCGTAACAGTTGAACCATCTTTATCAGCTTCAATGGAATGATCAACACTTAACGCATTATAACTTTGTCCCATTTCCATTGCTTCTAACACTTCTTCTTCTGAGACTTCTAATCGATTAGCTATTTCACTGATAGAAGGTGAACGCTCTAATTCAGCGGTTAGTTCATCGCTCACTTTTTTGATTCTTGGCCCAATTTCTTTAATACGTCTCGGAACATGTACACTCCAAGTTTTATCTCGTAGATATCTTTTGATTTCACCGATTACAGTAGGTACTAAAAAGGCTTCAAACTTCCGTTCAAAGGACATATCGAATCTATTTATGGCACCTATTAAACCAACCATACCAACTTGAACTAAATCTTCGTGATGTGATTGTCCTTTAGAATATTTATATGCCAATGACTCAATTAGTTTTTGGTAATGTTTAACTAACTTATCCTGTGCATCTGTATTCTTATTTTCTTGGTGTTCTTTAATCCATTGGTTAATTTGCTCAGGTGAAACTTCATTAGCTGATTTCGACTCTTTCGCCATTATTTCGCACCTGCTCTTTTTTTATATACTTAGTCATACTGATTGTCACACCAGATTCTTTATATACTGTGACTTCATCCATTAAAGATTCGATTAAAAATAAACCTAGGCCACCTTCGCGTAAAAAGTCTATATTTTCGTCTTTATCGTAAGGACCTATTTTTGATTTAGTTGTTTCATAATCAAAACTGTCACCTTTATCAGAAATAACAATTTTAATTTTATCTTCTAAAATTTCAAAATATATGTTAATAATGCCCACATTGTTATTTTCTTTGTATGCATGTTTAACTGCATTTGTCACAGCTTCACTAACTGCAATCTTGGCATCTTCAATATCATCATATGTAGCACCAGCTCTCGAAAAAACGCCAGAAAGTGTTAAACGAATTAAACTTACATACTCTGCCGATGCTGGCACGCGCATTTCGATAAAATCTTCTTTAGATTGCATGTTATTCGACCTCCGTTCCTTCATTAACATGCATTAAATCCTTAAGACCAGTAATTTCAAATAGTCTACCGATACGATCTGACACACCTAAAATGTATAGTTCTTTATCATTTTGGTTTAATGCTTTTAATGTACCTACGAATAAACCTAAACCTGTCGAATCCATATAACTCACATTTTCTAAATTAACATAAATATCACGAGTTCCATCTTGTCTCATAGGTGTTAAAACCTCTTCTAATTCAGGCACAGTATAAACATCTAATTCTCCACCGACTTTAACTTCGTAAAATTTATCTTGAGTGGTTGTTTCTATATTAAGATTCATTTCATTACACTCCTACTTATTAAAAATATTTATCTTCATTTTAAGCGCTGTATCCACCATATTTATATTTCAAATTATTATATACCCATCGAAATAATTTCTAATCTTCTTTTTTAAATTAATTTACTCTTTTTATAATCAAAATAGTCATATCATCTTTTTTATTTGGGTTTTGAAGCTTTAAAATTGCTTCATAGATAATTTGAACAATATCTTGTGGGTGCATATGTTTATGTTTTTTAATATATTCTAAAAGTTTTTGTTTATCTATAAAGGTACCTTCACTATTTCTAGCTTCAGTCACACCATCCGTTAAAATGATAATTAAATCATCAAGGTATATAGGAATTTCTTGTTGTTGATATCGTGTTTGTGAACTGATTCCTAACACTCTACCTCTAACTGAAATTTCTTCAAATTCTTCTTTTTCAGCGCGATAAATATATCCAGGCTCATGACCAGCTGAACTACAATACAATAAATGGTTCATTTCTTCATATAAACCATAAAACATTGTGACGAACATATTTTGATTAATATTCTTTTCAACAACACGATTTAAACGTTTTAAGCCATCACTCGGTAATTGTGAGTGTCCATAAGAATCCATGCCAAACTTTATCATACTCATTGCTAAAGCAGCTGGTATACCTTTCCCAATGACATCTGCAACAGCAAAGCTCATTGTGCCATCGTTATGGTCAATTAAATTAAAATAATCTCCACTTACTTTTTGTGCTGCCACTGAAATAACGCCAATTTGAATACTATCAAATTGTGGAATATCTGTTTTAAGCATTGTTTGTTGTAAGCTAGAAGCTAAGTCTATCTCTTTATCGTGAACTTGAAGTTTATCTACCAATCTTTGATAATCTCGATAACTATAACCAAAGCCTTTAACGATTTCTTGTAAGACATCTAATGTCTTGAACACATCTTCACGCGTTAAGTTTAACGTCAATATATAGTTTTTGTGAATATCGACAATGTCTTCAGGCAAGACGTCCTTACGAATCACTTCGTCAGTGTATTTCTCACACTTTTTTATCAATTCTACTTTATCTTGGCACGTTAAACTTTCATCAATTAAACCCTTATAATGTTGCTTAAATTCTTCCACGATTAGTTGCCTCCTCACTTCCCTTACAAAGCAAATGCTTAAGCAAGGATAATTATGATTCACTTACTAACATTTATTTAATTGCACTTATCAATTTTGTCGTTTGCAATTTTGCTGTAGATGATACTTTTAAGCTAAAAAAAACTTTAGGATGGAATACCTAAAGCCTAAAAAACTTAAGACATCCTTTTATAATAAAAAATATGAATATCATAACTGGTATTTGCTAAAATCTATGTTTATAAGAAAATTCTTCGTACAGAATTTAGAAATAGTTATAATTATTATAAAGTTATTGTCTTTTATATCAATATTTTATTTATCTCTGAAAAATACATATAATAGACGCCTAATTTTTCTGGTGAGCTACTGCATTCAGCCCTAAACTAATCATTAGTGCATTATCTACTTCTTTCATTTTATCATCGGATAAGTACGTCAGTTTTTCTTTCAATCGTTTTTTATCAAGTGTACGAATTTGTTCTAATAATATAACTGAGTCTTTATCCAACTTATACTTTTTCTTTTCAATCTCTACATGTGTCGGTATTTTCGCTTTATTAATCCTACCAGTTATTGCCGCAACAATAACTGTAGGACTATATTTATTACCAGTATCATTTTGAATTATGACTACAGGTCTGACTCCCCCTTGTTCAGATCCCTGTACTGGTGATAAATCTGCTAAATAAACATCTCCTCGTCTAATCATTCATTCGTTGAATTAGAAGATAAATATGTTTCGTTGCAATCGCATGCTTCACACTCTATCGGAAAAGCTTCGTTCGCTAGGGAGAGATTTAAATCAGCCATTTGTGAATATCCTTCTTTTAAAGATTGTTCTAAGCTATGACTTCTATTTTGACTAAAAGATAACATATGAGAACCTCCAATTGATTCCAAAAGTTATTAAATGACCTTTAATTACTCTAATGATAACAAATTTTATATGCACTGACCATATTATTTTAACAATTCATTTGTTACAAAACGTTGATCACCATCATGATAGATTCGCGGCAAACGTCTCGACAAGTTACAAAGCACTTCATAATTAATAGTATGTTGCTTTTCAGCTACCACCTCTACCGACTGTGGACTTTCTCTATGATTATCTATTAAAATCACCGAATCTCCAGCTTTAACTTGATCTGGCACTTTAACAATTGTCTGATCCATACATACGCGACCAATAACTTCGCATTGATGACCATTTACATTTACAAAGCTACCTTGCATTATGCGTAAATAGCCATCTGCATATCCAATAGGTAACAAAGCTATTGTAGTTGGGTCAGTAGCTGTATAAGTTGCACCATAACTTACAGACTCACCCGCTTGTAGCGTCTTTGTTTGAACTACATTAGCAATTAATTGCACACTTGGTTTAAGGTGTACTTTAACTTTTTGCTGTACATACTCTGATGGATAATATCCATAAAGGGAAATTCCTGGTCTTATTGCATTACAGAATTGGCAATCCATTAATAGAGAGCCTGCTGAGTTCTGACAATGTATATATTCAGGTTTAATTGCTTCATTGACCATATCTTTAAAACGTTGATATTGTTCAGTTGTCATATCTCCTGGTTCGTCAGCACAGGCAAAGTGTGTAAACACGCCTTCAAATACAAGTTGCTCATATTGTTGAATGATTTCAATCACTTCTTGATACGTATTAGTATCTTTAATACCTAAACGTCCCATTCCTGTATCTAATTTAATGTGCAACCATAACTTTTTCTCTTGCTCACCAGAAATGTTTTTAATTGCTTCTTTCAACCACTGTTTAGACGGAACCGTTAAGGCAACTCGGTGTTGTATCGCTTTATCAATATCTTTAGCTGGTAACACACCTAAGACTAAAATTTTAGCAGTAATCCCATGCATTCTAAGTTCTATCGCTTCATCTAACGTTGCTACAGCAAAAAATGTGGCGCCATTTTCCATTAAATGACGTGCTACTTTAACACTACCTAGTCCATAGGCATTGGCTTTAACGACAGCCATCACTGTTTTATTTGGATGCAATGTACTGAATACTTTGAAATTTGATGCAACAGCGTTTAAATCTACATTCATATACGCAGATCTATAATATTTATCCGACATATTACTTCCTCCTGTAATTCCCACACGTTTTAAAACTAGATCTTAATTATCATTGTATAACAAATTTAAAATGCTGACTTTTCTAAAACAACTTGGCTCATCGCATAATGCTCAGTGTGTGAGATACTAACATGTACGATGAACCCTTCGTAATCAATCTTTGGTTTGCCAAGTTCGTCGTTGTAACAGTCTATATCGTTAAAAGCTACATGTTTTCCTAAGCCTGTGCCTAATGCTTTACTGAACGCTTCTTTTGTAGCAAACCTGCCAGCTAAAAATTCAATTTTACGTTGCTCATGTGTGAAATTGTTGAATTTGTGCTGTTCATTTTTAGTTAAAATCCGCTCAACCAATTTTGGCTGCTTACTATATAACACTTTTATTCGATCGATTTCGATTAAATCTACACCAATTCCATGTATCATTGATTATTCCTCATTTTTATTGTTTTCTAAATGTCTCTCGTTATTTAACCATCGTTTCAATCTACGTGCTTCACTTCTATCTATTAATTCAATTTCAGCTTGACCACCCGCTGTATAAAGGGTCAAAGTTGCTAATCGATAGCGTCTCATTATAGGACCAACATCGATATCAATATTTTGAATACGAAAATATGGTATTACTTTTTCATCCAAAAATAAAATGCCGTTTCGTACACGCAAATGGTGTTTTTCAAATGCATATCTGCAGTGCTTATATCGATATACTGGCGCTATGACAAGCGTGAAAACAGCAACAAGTAATATTATAATCACACTACTAACAATGGATATATTGTTATCTAATATCTCCCAAAATAGCCAGTTCAAAATATTAAATGCGATTAAAAGTACAAGCGCTATGGGTATCCAAAACAGCACAGCACTTAACCTCATCACTTTTTTAGCGTGTGGTGACATAAAATTATAATCCCTCATCATTTTCACCTCTTAAATACCATGATTTCAATTTATTTGCATCTTCACTTCTTGCGTATTTTAGGTTAATCGATTGGGCTCCCACACCTTTAGCAACAATAAAGCTAAAATTATTTAAATTGTTGCGTTTAAGTAATGTATGTTGCCAAGTGTCAAATCCTATAATGTGATGCGCTTTAAAATAATAAATATTTCGTTTCAATAGCTCGAAATTCTGGATAGTAATTTGTTCTTCTGTCATTTTAAAACCCGCATGTTTGACATAAAGATATCCTTTGATCACAAATAAACCAATAATGACTATTGTTATAATCGTAAATAACAATAATAATTGATTCCAAAAATAACAGCCAATACCTGCCATAGCTATGACAATAATACTAGGTATTAAAAAGTGTCTGTGGAAACCTGACAAAGGCATACCTTCATTAACTTGTTGATAAGATAAATCTGGTACTAAATTCTGGATAATTTGATATGCTTTGTCTCGTTTAATAAACGGCAATATCGGCACACTACCTGAATCATTGTCATCATCTTCGATTTTTTTATTTTCAAAATCACTTGTGATGATAAAATGTATTGCTGTGTAGCCAAATAATCTTCGTATATATGACTGACGTTCAACAACAGCTTGCAATCGTTTCGTTGGTACAGTTACTTTCTTCTTGTTAAAGAGACCATATTCAATTTTAAGTTGCTCATTTTCAAGCATCACCGAAAAGCCATAAAATCTTATCATTGTTATAATCGTTCCAATAATATATGCCACTATTAATACTAGTAAAATGATGATTAATACTGAAATACTTACAATTTGAACCCATTGACTAATTTCATGATTTAGCTTCGACCATGGGATCAACTCTCTTACAGCCCCGTAAATCGGTACTAAAGCTGCTAACGTTACACCAATGGCGCCACTGGTCATTGCCATAAATAGTGATTCTTTAAAATTCATCTGATATATAGGAATGCGTTTATTTTTCTGATTAAGCATACTATCAGTGTTCTGCACTTCATCTAAGCGACCTTCTGCGATGTCTTCCACATTACCTTCAATGTCATGATTACAGTTGTCATTCTTCTCAGCACTAGACTTTTGCGCCACTTCTGTCTTCAACTCTGTTTGCAATTGATCAATATATCGTTCAAGATATTCACCTTGTTTTTTCGAAATAACACTTAAGACAATACCATCACTTGGTGTTTTGATTTGTAAATCCACACCACCAATAATTTGATTGACGACCCCTTGTGTCATATCAACGGACTGAATACGTTTTATATTTAATTCTTTACGCTTTTTATTAAAAATACCTGTTGTTAAAATGAAATAATTATCCTCAATCCAATATCGCGTGTTCATAATTCCGACAATTTGAGAAATGTATGATATTAAAAAGAATACAAATACAATACCTATCCATAAATATGATTCGGGATTCGTATAATCAAAATCTTTCAATTGAAAGATAATGAAAATAAAAAAGACGACTATGTTTTGTTTGATAGCATTGATTATGCCATTAAAATATGAAATCGGATGCAATTTTTGAGGTTCAGACATCACTTTCAACCCCTCTCAAATTCGACATAGTTCTCGCTTCGATTATTTTAACATCGTCATGAGACATCATCGGTAAATAAATAGTATGACCTGCAGTCATAAATCCAACTTTATACAAATTAAGCACTTTACTAATTGGATTAGATTTAATCGACAAGTATTGTAAACGTTCAATTCGACTCGTTTCTTCTTTATATATAAAAAATGATGTACGATATTGTACACTTAGTTGATCAACTTTATAAAAGCGACAATGATATTGCCATAAAGGCTTAATAAATAATTTTAATGTACTCAGAGCACCTAAAACCAACAAAATATAAAGTAAGTAATGTGGCCATTCAAATCTTAACCATATAAAATAAAAAATGACATACACAGCTACACTCAATATAAATTCTAAGCCATTCGTAATGTAGTAATACAACAATGCTGACTTAGGACTCTTAGTCAACTTAGTATAATCTGACATAACCCCTCTCCCCAAATAAAAAATTATACGGATTTATAATCTATTTCATTTTATTTTTATATGATGATAATTATAGCATATGGAATATTTCATGCTAATTTATTCTTCCTAAAGGTACATCTAAAAATTTAATTAAGCAGAAAGTGCTTGAATTGCTAAAAAGACACCATGTTATAATTTTATCAACATGATGCCTTTCATCTATAATCAATCTTTCATCTTATCAAGAGCGATATTTAGTTCAAGCACATTCACATAATCATTTGTTAACACACCACGCTGCTTACGATGTTGAATCAAGTCGGCCACTCTTGAAGTAGATACATGACGAGCATCAGCAATACGAGGTGCTTGCTTCAATGCATTTTCGACCGTAATATGCGGATCTAAGCCCGACCCAGAACTTGTTGCAGCATCTATTGTTACATTTGAATTCCCAAATTTAACATGATGTTTCATGCGTGCTATTAATTCGGTGTTTCCATTCGATTCATTAC
>NZ_JACYHC010000860.1:0-1116 GCF_017152085.1 Staphylococcus sp. EG-SA-2 | reverse complement strand
AGTGAAATCATTTAACAGCGAGAATAATCAACCAGGAGGATGACTTAATGAATTTATTCAGACAACAAAAATTTAGTATCAGAAAATTTAATGTCGGTATTTTTTCAGCTTTAATTGCCACTGTTACTTTTATATCTACTAACCCGACAACAGCGTCTGCAGCAGAGCAAAATCAGCCTGCACAAAATCAACCAGCACAACCAGCTGATGCCAATACACAGCCTAACGCAAATGCTGGTGCTCAAGCTAATCCTGCAGCACAGCCAGCAAACCAAGGTGGACAGGCTAATCCAGCAGGAGGAGCAGCACAACCAGCTGGACAAGGTAATCAAGCTGATCCGAATAACGCTGCACAAGCACAACCTGGAAATCAAGCAGCACCGGCAAACCAAGCAGGTCAAGGAAATAACCAAGCAACACCTAATAATAATGCAACACCGGCAAATCAAACACAGCCAGCGAATGCTCCAGCAGCAGCGCAACCAGCAGCACCTGTAGCAGCAAACGCACAAACTCAAGATCCAAATGCTAGCAATACTGGTGAAGGCAGTATTAATACGACATTAACATTTGATGATCCTGCCATATCAACAGATGAGAATAGACAGGATCCAACTGTAACTGTTACAGATAAAGTAAATGGTTATTCATTAATTAACAACGGTAAGATTGGTTTCGTTAACTCAGAATTAAGACGAAGCGATATGTTTGATAAGAATAACCCTCAAAACTATCAAGCTAAAGGAAACGTGGCTGCATTAGGTCGTGTGAATGCAAATGATTCTACAGATCATGGTAACTTTAACGGTATTACAAAAACTGTAAATGTAAAACCAGATTCAGAATTAATTATTAACTTTACTACTATGCAAACGAATAGTAAGCAAGGTGCAACAAATTTAGTTATTAAAGATGCTAAGAAAAATACTGAATTAGCAACTGTAAATGTTGCTAAGACTGGTACTGCACATTTATTTAAAGTACCAACTGATGCTGATCGTTTAGATTTACAATTTATTCCTGACAATACAGCAGTTGCTGATGCTTCAAGAATTACAACAAATAAAGATGGTTATAAATACTATTCATTCATTGATAATGTAGGTCTATTCTCAG
>NZ_JACYHC010000859.1:0-1119 GCF_017152085.1 Staphylococcus sp. EG-SA-2 | reverse complement strand
GATCCTATCGTTTTAGTGCATGGTTTCAATGGGTTTACAGATGATATTAATCCTTCAGTGTTAGCTCATTATTGGGGCGGTAATAAAATGAACATTCGCCAAGATTTAGAAGAAAATGGTTACAAAGCTTATGAAGCAAGTATAAGTGCTTTTGGAAGTAACTATGACCGCGCAGTTGAACTTTATTATTATATCAAAGGCGGTCGTGTAGATTATGGTGCAGCACATGCAGCAAAATATGGACATGAACGTTATGGAAAAACATACGAAGGAATTTACAAAGACTGGAAGCCAGGACAGAAGGTACACCTAGTTGGACATAGTATGGGCGGTCAAACGATACGTCAACTAGAAGAATTACTGCGTAATGGTAATCGTGAAGAAATAGAGTATCAAAAGAAACATGGTGGCGAAATTTCTCCACTATTCAAAGGTAATAATGACAACATGATTTCATCAATTACTACTTTAGGAACACCACATAATGGTACACACGCATCAGATTTAGCTGGTAATGAAGCTTTAGTGAGACAAATCGTATTTGATATCGGTAAAATGTTTGGTAATAAAAATTCAAGAGTAGACTTCGGGTTGGCTCAATGGGGTCTAAAACAGAAGCCAAATGAATCATATATTGATTATGTCAAACGCGTTAAACAATCTAATTTATGGAAATCAAAAGATAATGGATTTTACGATCTGACGCGTGAGGGTGCAACAGATTTAAATCGTAAAACGTCGTTGAACCCTAACATTGTGTATAAAACATACACTGGTGAAGCAACGCACAAAGCATTAAATAGCGATAGACAAAAAGCAGACTTAAATATGTTTTTCCCATTTGTGATTACTGGTAACTTAATCGGTAAAGCAACTGAAAAAGAATGGCGAGAAAACGATGGTTTAGTATCCGTTATTTCTTCTCAACATCCATTTAATCAAGCTTATACAAATGCGACGGATAAAATTCAAAAAGGCATTTGGCAAGTGACGCCTACAAAACATGATTGGGATCATGTTGACTTTGTAGGACAAGACAGTTCTGATACAGTGCGCACAAGAGAAGAATTACAAGATTTTTGGCATCATTTAGCAGACGATTTAGTGAAAACTGAAAAG
>NZ_JACYHC010000858.1:0-1120 GCF_017152085.1 Staphylococcus sp. EG-SA-2 | reverse complement strand
ATTGGAGCCGTTCTTATGGACCTACATGATGAATGGATTTATTCTTCAAGAAAATACATCAATTTTGATAAGTAGAAATGGTAAAAACATTGTATAGCATTTTACACAGGAGTCTGGACTTGACTATTTTATTTGTTAAATACTCTTTTTTTAGAGTGTCCTCTATTTTTTGCTTTTTACACGTTGCGGTAACTTGAATAATAATTTTATTCGTATTATCTATAAGATCAAATGCTGGTGCATTTTTTTGTTTTTTATTATGATTCTCAAGTGAATACCCATATACAATATTTAACAGGTCTCTAAAAAAATATTCGGAATATATATGATTATTTAAAATATTTATCTTTCCTAGTTCTTCAATCTTAGTATTAAGTCTAATTAGTGTATCAAGAAATTTTTCTTGATTCGTTGATCGTTTCAAGTTTTAAGTCTCCTTTTAAAATGAATATTTCACTTCTTATAACTAATATTTAAACAAAATGATCACATAATAATATTTAATTTACAATATGCCACTACAGTGTCAACATTTTATAAACACTATTCATTTGAACATGGTCTAAAACGAATAGGACATTGTAAATGATTAAATAGTCTGTCTCTAGTTGATGTATATGGTCATTTGTTATGCAGATAATAATTAATCTAATTAATTTTTACGTTTTAGTTACTTGGTTGTGATTGAGGCTTTTTGTATCTAGTTGTAATATTCTCCTTTTTTAGAATCATAATAGGTACTTCTTGAAATTTTTAGAACTTTGCACATTGCTGATACTGAATATTGATACGCATTTTGTTGAAAGACTTCATTTTTTGTCTCAAAATTAGCACTGCTTGCTTTAAATCATCATTTTACATTATCAATCGATGTTTTTCTTTGCGTAATTTTATTAACTCTTTTTCATCACTTGTTAAAATGTCTTGATGATTGAATGACTCAGTATTTTGGTTTTGTTTTATCTAATTTGAGAAAGTTAATGATGTTAGATCATATTCTCGTATAATTTCGTTTCTAGGCTTACCATTTTCATAAAGTTTAATTATTTTAATTTAAATTATTTACTAAAAGCTCTTCAGTCTCTTGTCACAATAAAATCGCCTAACCTCTTAGTTTAAC
>NZ_JACYHC010000857.1:0-1122 GCF_017152085.1 Staphylococcus sp. EG-SA-2 | reverse complement strand
AGTGAGGGGATTTTTTTCGGTGTAGCTAGGTCGCCTATTTATCATCGCGTTTGCGTAGCCAATGCGTAAACCGCATCAATACAACAGTATACAATACATGCATAAAATGTCGTCTTTAGTCTAAGTAACGATCATGCATTAACATTTTCAAAATATCTATTTGAGCTTGAAGCTCTTTACCAATATTGGTATCACGAATCTTCTTACGTTGTAATTCTTTGTCTACAACGCGCTTTATAGAAAGTTCATCGATACCTTCGGAAAGTATTTTTTCTTTAGCGTTAAATTGTTGGTGTGCAACGAGTTGCATTCCGAATGAATTATACAACAATGTATAGCCTGCAATGCCAGTTGTTGACTGATAAGCTTTTGAAAAACCACCATCAATGACAAGCATCTTTCCATCAGCCTTGATAGGATCTTCGCCATTGATTTCTTTCACTGGTGTGTGACCATTAATAATGCGTCCTTCATCTGGATTTAATCCGAAATCACTGAGCATTTTACGAACCATATTCACATCTTCACGTAAATGATAGTATGGATTTTTTTCTTCTTTATGAGAAGCTTTATCTGCAATAAAATATCGCTCAAACGTAGTCATCGCGCGTTTACCAAATAATGACGAATATTTCCCAGTCCATAAATACCAAACTAAATCCGTCGATAAGTCATCAGTATTTTCTTTTTCATCAAATGATTTACGGACATGATACTCAAACACATCTAATAATTCTTGGCCGCTGTAAGTATGACCATCAATTTCAAATGATTCCATCTCACCATTTTCATCAACTGGAATACAACCATGAATGAGTAAATTACCATTATATGGTAAGTAAAGCGAACCTTTACGCATCAAGAAAGACATATGACGACGTAATTTTTCAGATTGTTGGAATGACAATAATAGTTTATTCATGACTTCTTCTTCTTCAGGTAGTAATTCTGCTGGATTATTACGATTGATAGTTTGGAAACATGTGTCTTTCAACGGGTATGTATTACCATAAACTGTAATTTCATTTGTATCATAATTAACCTTTTCAAGCACAAGACGTTCTTCCATTTCGAAATTTGGACGACGTTTAATAATTGGTATTTCTAACTTGAATTGAATCA
>NZ_JACYHC010000856.1:0-1122 GCF_017152085.1 Staphylococcus sp. EG-SA-2 | reverse complement strand
AGTGAGGGGATTTTTTTCGGTGTAGCTAGGTCGCCTATTTATCATCGCGTTTGCGTAGCCAATGCGTAAACCGCATCAATACAACAGTATACAATACATGCATAAAATGTCGTCTTTAGTCTAAGTAGCGATCATGCATTAACATTTTCAAAATATCTATTTGAGCTTGAAGATCTTTACCAATATTGGTATCACGAATCTTCTTACGTTGTAATTCTTTATCTACGACGCGCTTTATAGAAAGTTCATCGATACCTTCGGAAAGTATTTTTTCTTTAGCGTTAAATTGTTGGTGTGCAACGAGTTGCATACCGAATGAATTATACAATAGTGTATAGCCTGCAATGCCAGTTGTTGACTGATAAGCTTTTGAAAAGCCACCATCAATGACAAGCATCTTTCCATCAGCCTTGATAGGATCTTCGCCATTGATTTCTTTCACTGGTGTGTGACCATTAATAATGCGACCTTCATCTGCATTTAATCCAAAATCACTGAGCATTTTACGAACCATATTCACATCTTCACGTAGATGATAGTATGGATTTTTTTCTTCTTTATGAGAAGCTTTATCTGCAATAAAGTATCGTTCAAACGTAGTCATGGCACGTTTTCCAAATAATGACGAATATTTCCCAGTCCATAAATACCAAACTAAATCCGTCGATAAGTCATCAGTATTTTCTTTTTCATCAAATGATTTACGGACATGATACTCAAATACATCTAATAATTCTTGGCCGCTGTAAGTATGACCATCAATTTCAAATGATTCCATCTCACCATTTTCATCAACTGGAATACAACCATGAATGAGTAAATTGCCATTATATGGTAAGTAAAGAGAGCCTTTACGCATCAAGAAAGACATATGACGACGTAATTTTTCAGATTGTTGGAATGACAATAATAGTTTATTCATGACTTCTTCTTCTTCAGGTAGTAATTCTGCTGGATTATCACGATTGACAGTTTGGAAACATGTGTCTTTCAATGGGTATGTATTACCATAAACTGTAATTTCATTTGTATCATAATTAACCTTTTCAAGCACAAGACGTTCTTCCATTTCGAAATTTGGACGACGTTTAATAATTGGTATTTCTAACTTGAATTGAATCA
>NZ_JACYHC010000855.1:0-1123 GCF_017152085.1 Staphylococcus sp. EG-SA-2 | reverse complement strand
GGAAAGTTGTATCATAGTGGTGATTTAGCACGTTATACATCTGATGGTCAAATTGAATTTTTAGGAAGAATAGATAAACAAGTGAAAGTTAACGGGTACCGTATTGAACTTGATGAAATTGAAAATGCAATATTAGCTATTCGTGGTATATCTGATTGTGTTGTTACAGTAAGTCACTTTGATACGCATGATATATTGAATGCTTATTATGTCGGAGAGCAACAAATGGAGCAGGATTTGAAGCAATATTTAAATGATCATCTGCCTAAGTATATGATTCCTAAGACTATAACGCATATCGATTATATGCCATTAACCACGAATGACAAGGTGGATACTACGCGTTTGCCAAATCCATCAACTATACAACAGTCTAATAAAGTGTATAGCGAACCATCTAATGAAATTGAGCAGACATTTGTTGATGTATTCGGAGAGGTATTGAAACAAAATGATGTCGGTGTTGACGATGATTTCTTTGAACTTGGTGGTAACTCATTAGAGGCGATGTTAGTTGTCTCGCATTTAAAACGATTTGGCCATCATATTTCAATGCAGACATTATACCAATATAAAACCGTGCGACAGATTGTTAATTATATACACCAAAATCAACAATCATTAGTTGCATTACCGGATAATCTTTCGGAATTACAAAAGATTGTTATGTCTCGTTATAATTTGGGTGTTTTAGAGGATAGTCTAAGTCATCGACCTATAGGAAATACACTATTGACTGGCGCGACAGGGTTTTTAGGTGCTTATCTGATTGAAGCACTACAAGGATACAGTCATCGCATTTATTGTTTCATACGTGCTGATAATGAGGAAATAGCAAGGTATAAGTTGATGACGAATTTAAATGATTATTTTTCAGAAGAGACGGTTGAAATGATGTTATCAAACATTGAAGTCATTGTTGGTGATTTCGAGTGTATGGATGATGTTGTTTTACCAGAAAACATGGATACGATTATTCATGCAGGTGCTCGTACAGATCACTTTGGTGATGATGATGAATTTGAAAAAGTAAATGTTCAAGGTACTGTTGATGTCATACGTTTGGCACAACAACATCATGCAAGGTTAATATATGTGTCTACGATAAGTGTGGGAACTTATT
>NZ_JACYHC010000854.1:0-1123 GCF_017152085.1 Staphylococcus sp. EG-SA-2 | reverse complement strand
GGAAAGTTGTATCATAGTGGTGATTTAGCACGTTATACATCTGATGGTCAAATTGAATTTTTAGGAAGAATAGATAAACAAGTGAAAGTTAACGGGTACCGTATTGAACTTGATGAAATTGAAAATGTAATATTAGCTATTCGTGGTATATCTGATTGTGTTGTAACAGTAAGTCACTTTGATACGCATGATATATTGAATGCTTATTATGTCGGAGAGCAACAAGTGGAGCAGGATTTGAAGCAATATTTAAATGATCAGCTGCCTAAGTATATGATTCCTAAGACTATAACGCATATCGATTGTATGCCATTAACCACGAATGACAAGGTGGATACTACGCGTTTGCCAAATCCATCACCTATACAACAGTCTAATAAAGTGTATAGCGAACCCTCTAATGAAATTGAGCAGACATTTGTTGATGTATTTGGAGAGGTATTGAAACAAAATGATGTCGGTGTTGACGATGATTTCTTTGAACTTGGTGGTAACTCATTAGAGGCGATGTTAGTTGTCTCGCATTTAAAACGATTTGGCCATCATATTTCAATGCAGACATTATACCAATATAAAACCGTGCGACAGATTGTTAATTATATGTACCAAAATCAACAATCATTAGTTGCATTACCGGATAATCTTTCGGAATTACAAAAGATTGTTATGTCTCGTTATAACTTGGGTATTTTAGAGGATAGTCTAAGTCATCGACCTCTAGGAAATACACTATTGACTGGCGCGACAGGTTTTTTAGGTGCTTATCTGATTGAAGCACTACAAGGATACAGTCATCGCATTTATTGTTTCATACGTGCTGATAATGAGGAAATAGCATGGTATAAGTTGATGACGAATTTAAATGATTATTTTTCAGAAGAGACGGTTGAAATGATGTTATCAAACATTGAAGTCATTGTTGGTGATTTCGAGTGTATGGATGATGTTGTTTTACCTGAAAACATGGATACGATTATTCATGCAGGTGCTCGTACGGATCACTTTGGTGATGATGATGAATTTGAAAAAGTAAATGTTCAAGGTACTGTTGATGTCATACGTTTGGCACAACAACATCATGCAAGGTTAATATATGTGTCTACGATAAGTGTGGGAACTTATT
>NZ_JACYHC010000853.1:0-1127 GCF_017152085.1 Staphylococcus sp. EG-SA-2 | reverse complement strand
AAATTTTCATATCGCGTAATTTGTTGACTTAATGATCTGATATCTTCTTCAAGCTCTGATTCTTTTAAAGATATGCTATCAACCTCACTCGTATAACGTGACACAAAATTATCGCAAGCTTGCTTCGTTAAATCACTCAATGTTTTCATACTTGTTGATAATGGAATTAACACCGTACTAAAAAATTGCTTAGCTGACGTATACGCTTTCCCTTTAAGCGCATCATCATTGATAAATTGAGTAATTGCTTTTTCCAACGCATCATAATTTGAATTCATTGTTTGACTCAAATTCCCCACACTTGAAGCTTGGTTTCGAGATCTGTCTAAATACATGTCAATACTCATCGGCATGCTCCTTTTTCAAAAATATATGATTTTCAAACTATTTAAAATCAAATGCTTTTTACATCTACAAAGTTGTAAAATTTTAAAACTCGGCGATGATTATTTCTTATGTAAAGGAGTCTAGATGCAGGTAAATTGAGATAACATGTCGCCTTTTTTCTTATTTTAGCATATGGATATAATGGTGTCTTTGTATATTCGCAATTAATCAATAAAAATTATCTTTCAATATTTTAATTTTATTGCGACAACATCCTTAACATTAAATATATTAATATCTCAAAATATATTCACTATTAAAATATGTCATCAGTTGTTAAAAGTATTTCCTCATCATGCGAAATATCAAAACGTATCTAAAATACGAATAAGTTTATACAATCACACAACATCATCATTCAAAATTTTATTGCTCTCATTTTCAATATTCATTTCATATCTATCAGTTCATACATAATTAAAATTTCAATTGTGCAATCTCACCGTTAATGCATCAACTTTCAAACAATAAATCATCACAATAACCACACCTAATTCAACACTTTTCAAACATAAGTATTGACACATTGAGCAAAATGATTTTTAATTGTAACTAATACAGTTACAATTATGAGGTGAGAAACATTGAATTTAGAATTTAACATTGCCGTGCATGTATTAGCTTTTTTAACTAAGCATCATTCAGAAAAATTCAATAGTAGTTCATTAGCAGAATTAACTTGTTTAAATCCTGTTCAATTACGACGCGTGACGACTCAACTTGTCGATTTAAAAATGATT
>NZ_JACYHC010000852.1:0-1128 GCF_017152085.1 Staphylococcus sp. EG-SA-2 | reverse complement strand
CATCTATAATAAAGCTGTATGATTCAATGAATGTAATCGAACAAATCTAATAATTACGAATGGAGCATACAACTATGAAAATAACAACAATTGCTAAAACAAGTTTAGCACTAGGCCTTTTAACAACGGGTGTAATCACAACGACAACGCAAGAAGCAAACGCGACAACACCATCTTCCACTAAAGTGGAAGCACCACAATCAACACCGCCCTCAACTAAAGTAGAAGCACCGCAATCAAAACCAAACGCGACAACACCGCCTTCAACTAAAGTGGAAACACCGCAACAAACACCGAACGCGACAACACCATCTTCAACTAAAGTGGAAACACCACAATCGCCAACCACAAAACAAGTACCAACAGAAATAAATCCTAAATTTAAAGATTTAAGAGCGTATTATACGAAACCAAGTTTAGAATTTAAAAATGAGATTGGTATTATTTTAAAAAAATGGACGACAATAAGATTTATGAATATTGTTCCAGATTATTTCATATATAAAATAGCTTTAGTTGGAAAAGACGATAAAAAATATGATGAAGGAGTACATAGGAATGTCGATGTATTTGTCGTTTTAGAAGAAAAAAATAAATATGGAGTGGAAAGATACTCGGTCGGTGGTATCACAAAGAGTAATAGTAAAAAAGTTGATCACAAAGCAGGAGTAAGAATTACTAAAGAAGATAATAAAGGTACAATCTCTCATGATGTTTCAGAATTCAAGATTACTAAAGAGCAGATTTCCTTGAAAGAACTTGATTTTAAATTGAGAAAACAACTTATTGAAAATCATAATCTGTACGGTAACGTTGGTTCAGGTAAAATTGTTATTAACATGAAAAACGGTGGAAAGTACACGTTTGAATTACACAAAAAATTACAAGAAAATCGCATGGCAGACGTCATAGATGGCACTAATATTGATAACATTGAAGTGAATATAAAATAATCATGACATTCTCTAAATAGAAGCTGTCATCGGAAAAACAAGAAGTTCAGTGACAACGGCCTACATGTTGCTTAGCTTCTTTTGTTATGTTCGATGATTTGAGAACCCGAATTTTCGATGGGTCCAAATATGACGTGGAAGAGTCCTGAATTTATCTGTAAATCCCTATCTATCG
>NZ_JACYHC010000851.1:0-1132 GCF_017152085.1 Staphylococcus sp. EG-SA-2 | reverse complement strand
TTCATCATTTTGGTGGATGACACCATTCATAACGTATATTACCCGTGCACATGTGTCCTTACATGCATTTTCATTCACAGAAATGATCCAAATATACGTGATGATTATATTTTTCATCGCGTTTTGTCTCATTTCACCGGTTATGTTTTATCAATTGTGGGCGTTTGTTGCGCCTGGTTTGCATAATAATGAGCGCCAATTTATTTATAAATATAGCTTTTTTAGCGTACTTTTATTTATTTTTGGTGTCGCTTTTGCATTTTATGTTGGCTTTCCAATGATCATTCAATTCGCGTTAAAATTATCATTAACTTTAAACATTTCGCCTGTCATTGGCTTTAAAGCATATTTGATTGAACTTATACGTTGGTTATTCACATTTGGCATTCTATTTCAATTACCAATATTATTCATAGGACTTGCAAAATTCGGTCTTATAGATACCACATCATTGAAGCATTATCGAAAATATATTTATTTCGCTTGCTTTGTATTAGCAAGTATCATTGCACCACCCGATTTAACATTAAATATATTACTCACATTGCCACTCATATTGCTCTTTGAGTTCAGTACGTTCATCGTTAAATTTACATACCGAGGCAAACCGCCAACACATTAATCTTATAAGAATTAATGCTGTGATTATCGTTATACTGCAATACCGAATATTTCCAACATCGCAACAAAAAAACAGGCACTCGGCCTGTTTTTTATTTTTTAAATTTAAAGATTAAGATAGCAACTACCATAATATAGGCAGCTTGTGCTATCAATGGTTCATAAGTTGGATAGAATCCTAACCAGTTAATCGTTGGGAATCCTTCAATGACATGTCTCGGCATAGCACCTAATAATTGTAACTTTTGAATACTTACGCCAAGCATTTTGAATCCCATAATAAAAATAAAAATCGACAACACTCTAAATATATAGAATATAGGTATCAATCTGACGATAAATCTAAATAATAACGCAAAGATAATTAATATAACGATAGCTAAAGCAATACCAATAATAAAATCTTTTGTCGCTAGCTCACCTATCATCCCCATATAGAAAATGATAACCTCAACACCTTCACGCAACACAGATATTAAACCAATCGTCGCTAACAATACCAAATTACCAT
>NZ_JACYHC010000850.1:0-12432 GCF_017152085.1 Staphylococcus sp. EG-SA-2 | reverse complement strand
CACAATGAAGATAATTGTGAATATGATTAGATAATGCACTGTTAGTGGAAACCAACCGGCAAGCATTGCTAAAGGCAAGAATCCGACATACGTTGTTATGAAATGCATTATAGTTGCTTTAGTAATGCTCCAATCTGTGTATTTAAAGATAAAATCTCCAAGGAAAAAGACGACGCCTATGAGTAACCATAAAATGATAGAAATCAACATTACGGTAGTTTCTGTGAAATGATTATAATACAAAATGCCAATAGTTGATTGTGGGTTCAGTGGATAATATTTGCCGTCTGCAAATAACATACTAAAGAACAGTGAAAGGGACAAACCAATGATTAAGCTAATAAATAATGAGTTTTTCAAATTTTTCATATTGATAAGCGCTCCTTTATAGATTTTAAATAACGTCTAGAAGAATAGGTGTAGTGTGCATCTTTAAGATACATACGTATAAGTCCATTTGGCTCTAATAATAATTTTTCAATGTAATACTTGTTGACGATTTCTGATTTGGAAATGCGAATGAAATGTTGTGGTAACTGTTTTTCTAGTTCATAAAGTCGTAATTTTAGTTTGAATTTTTGATTGCTTGTAATGGCTGTTACATTTTTATTAATAACTTGGAATGTTATAACATCTGATACATTAATGATATGGATTTCTTTGTCTATGTATCCGACTAATGTATGTGATTTGTCTAAATCATTGACTGCATTAATAATACTTTGAACGTGATCATTCATTTTAGGTGCATGTATATCAATATAAGATTCCGTCTCATTTGCATTGATAAATAAATTGAGTTTCATCATAGGTTAATGCCTCCTTCAAAATTATTAAACCATAAATGACCATCGATATATTTAAATTTTGTTGAATGGTAGAAATTAAATGTTAAGTGGCTAGAAAGCGCTAATCAATATAAAAGATACCTCCTGAAATAAAAACAGAAATGTTTTTTCAGGAGGTAGAGATTAAAGTGAATTATTTGGCAGTGTAATAGTAAAGGTGGTTACATACTCGTTACTTTGTGTGAATTGGATTGTACCATGATGCAATTCAATGATGGATTTTGTAATTGCAAGACCTAAACCATTGCTATTATCATGTTTGCTCACTTTATAAAAACGTTCAAATAAACGTGCTTCAGCTTGTGGACTAATTGGTGAACCATCATTACTTATTGTGAAAATGATATTGTTGTGACTATGTTGCAAAGCGATGTCAATGGCACCACCAACATCTGTATACTTAATAGCATTTATTAATAAATTACTCAATGCTTGATGTAACAAACGTTGATTTCCTAGGAAATTGATTGATTCTAGGTCAGCTAAAATGATTAACGACTTTTCATCAGCAGCAAATTGTTCATGTCGAATGATATCTTTAATGAGTTGATCGACTTGAATCTTATCATCGAATAATAAATGTTGGTGATTATCTAATTCGGATAAGAGTAACAATTCAGTTGTTAATCCGCTCAGCTGCGTTGTAATGGTATAAATATCATTTATATATTGTTGTCTTAATGTTTTATCAGAAGTTTGTTGTAACTCGCTTAATAAATGATGAATATGTGTTAATGGTGTTTTGATTTCATGAGATACATTTTGTACAAAATGCTGCCTCATTTGATCAACTTGTCCCAATGACTCTCTCATCTTATTAAAGTGATACTGTAATGTTCCAATTTCATCTTTGCGTGTTTGTTTGATAGGTGTTTCAAAATCACCATCAATTAAGCGTTCGGTCGCTAGCTTTAACTTTTTTACTGGACGAATGATTGAATAGGTTGATGCGATAACTAATGAAATCGAGATAAATAATAACAACATTAACAAGACGGCTAAGAATGTTCTAAACTCGCTAAATGTTTCTCCAATATCTGGACGCATGAATACTGCTATTGAACCGTCTTTTGTCTTAAAGTTAATACCAACAGTATTATCTGTTACATTGTCGAAAAATCCAGTTACGAATAATGCGAATGGTTTATCTTTAATACCATGGTAATCTTTATTATTTAATACGTTGTTAATAGCATTTTGTGATAAAGTATCTTCTCTAAATGGCTCCCCATAAAATGTCTTATGACCTTTTTGATCAACGGTCATTATTTGGTAATTCATTTGCCCTAAATGTTTGAAATATTGTTGAATGTGCGTTGGTTTAGCTGATTGTTCATATTGTCTTGCTTCTTTAAGTGTCTTCATGATTTTCGCGTCATTAGATGCTTTTAAATTATAATGATAGTAAACATTTGTTAATACAAAACTTATTAATGCACTAAATAAAATAACCGTAATGGAATAAATCGCAATTCTAGCATAGAGTGTTTTAAACATGATTCTCCACCTTATAGCCTTGTCCTCTTACTGTTTCAATTGTAAGTGTGGCATTTAATTTTTTTAATCTTTGGCGTAGTCGCTTAATATGAACGTCAACTGTTCGTTCATCTCCTTCATAATCATAGCCCCAAATTTTTTCTATTATTTGTTCACGAGTAAAGATTTGCTTAGGACGTGCTGCAAGCATAAATAATAATTGAAATTCCTTGTTCGGTAACGTCATCGTTTTATTAGATACTTGGAGTTCCAAATAGGATTGGTTTAGCGTTAAGTTGCCAATAGTCATTTCTGAATTTGAATTGATATTATATCGACGTAATACCGCACGAATTCTAAAAATAAGTTCCTTAACCTCAAAGGGTTTGGTTACATAATCGTCAGTACCACTTATAAACGCACGCTCTTTGTCACTAAGTGCATCCCGCGCTGTTAACATAATAACTGGTATATCATAATCATTTTTTAATGTATTACATAATTGAAAGCCGTCCATACCATCCATCATAATATCTACCACTGCAATATCGACACGCTGTTTTTCTAAAAGTTTTAATGCAGCTTCACCACTTGGTTGTGTGTATGCATCAATGTGCTCTGTTTGTAAATGGCTAGCTATATAATTTAGGATTCGAGGATCGTCATCGACAACAAGACATTGCACCATAGCTATAAACTCCCTTATCTTTTTCATTTATTATACATGTAAAATATTTTTGCGTAAAAAAACAATTGTTCATATTGAGTTCATATTTCAACCTTATACTGACGCTAAAGAAGAAATAGGGAGAAGTGAATCGATATGAAATTAGCGATAAAAGAGATTATGTTTTACAAATTTCGTTATATTTTAATCACATTAATTATTCTTTTATTAAGTATTATGGTGTTATTTATTAGTGGTTTAGCTCAAGGGCTTGGTAGGGAGAATATTTCGTTATTTGAACACTTTGATAATGATGAATATGTTGTTCAAAAAATGAAAGAGCCGCAAATTGAGAAATCGCAACTTAGTGATACGCAACAGAATCAAATTAAAAAGGTAATTCATCAAGAACCATATAAAATGAATATTCAAACATTGAAATTATCTAATAAAGAACAAGATGTGATTACAATGAATGACGTTAAACAACAACGCATACAACTTAAAAAAGGTGATTATCCTAAAAATGCTCATGAGGTCGCTATTAATGATAAGTTAGCTGCAGACAACATTAGAGTCGGGGATAGATTACATTTTAAAAATAATTCAACTAGTTATAGAGTTTCTGGTATTTTAAACGACACAATGTATGCGCATAGTTCCATTGTGCTATTGAACGATAACGGATTTAATGCATTGAATAAGGTTAATACGGCATTTTATCCAGTGAAAAATTTAACACAACAACAACGTGATGAGCTTAATAAAATAAATGACGTTCAAGTTGTGAGTGAAAAAGATTTAACAGGTAATATTGCGAGTTATCAAGCAGAGCAAGCACCGTTAAATATGATGATTGTTAGTTTGTTTGCTATTACAGCAATCGTTCTAAGTGCATTTTTCTATGTTATGACGATTCAAAAAATATCACAAATTGGCATTTTGAAAGCAATTGGTATTAAGACAAGACATTTATTGAGTGCGTTAGTTTTACAAATTTTAACACTAACAATAATTGGGGTAGGTATTGCTGTGATCATCATAGTAGGACTATCATTTATGATGCCGGTAACGATGCCTTTTTACTTAACAACGCAAAATATTTTATTAATGGTGGGGATATTTATATTAGTAGCGATTTTAGGTGCCTCACTATCATTTATCAAATTATTTAAAGTGGATCCTATCGAAGCAATTGGAGGTGCAGAATAATGGCATTAGTCGTTGAAGATATCGTCAAAAATTTCGGAGAAGGTTTGTCTGAAACAAAAGTTTTAAAAGGTATTAATTTTGAAGTGGAACAAGGGGAATTTGTCATTTTAAATGGTGCCTCTGGTTCTGGGAAAACAACATTGCTAACGATATTAGGCGGATTGTTAAGTCAAACGAGTGGTACAGTGCTTTACAATGATGCACCATTGTTTGATAAACAGCATCGTCCTAGTGATTTGCGATTGGAAGATATTGGTTTTATTTTTCAATCTTCACATTTAGTTCCTTATTTAAAAGTGATAGAGCAATTGACACTCGTAGGCCAAGAAGCGGGAATGACCAAACAACAAAGTTCAACAAGAGCAATACAACTTTTGAAAAATATTGGGTTAGAAGATCGCTTGAATGTATATCCGCATCAGTTATCTGGCGGTGAAAAGCAACGTGTTGCGATTATGAGAGCATTTATGAATAATCCGAAAATCATTTTAGCAGATGAGCCCACAGCAAGTTTAGATGCCGATAGAGCAACAAAAGTTGTTGAGATGATACGTCAACAAATTAAAGAACAACAAATGATTGGTATTATGATTACACACGATCGAAGATTATTTGAATATGCAGATCGAGTGATTGAATTAGAAGATGGCAAAATAACTGATTAGTGGCTTGTAAAGACGCTAAATGTTAATGATTTAAGACATAGTAGTATAAAAGTTAGATAACAGAATACGATTTGGGTTTACAAAAAAGCGCGTCACTATTATATAAAATGATGACGTGCTTTAGTTTATTTATTTTCAATATAACAATTGTCTAATCAAGGATTAACGAATATTTAAAGATAGTTTGACGCAATATTAGAAACAACCTATAATAATAGTTTGTTTGTGGATTAACTATTATAAATAAAAGCGGCGTAAAGACATATAAACCAACTACTTGAACAATATAACGTTAATAACAATCTATACTGATACATTACGCCTAGATAATCTTTAATGAGCACATGTAAGAAAAAGTGATATGGTGTATGACTTCCGACACCATCGATAGATAAACCTAATTTTTGGGCTAGTCGTAAGGCGCGCAATACATGAAACTGACTTGTTACACAAACAATTTTAACTGCTTCATGATACAAATTGTTGATGATTTGTTTAGAATATAAAAAGTTTGTGTATGTATTTATAGAGTGAGATTCCATTAGTATATCTGTTTTATCAACACCATGTGCAATCAAATAACGTTGCATAGCTAAAGCTTCAGAAATTGGTTCGTCTGGTCCTTGTCCGCCAGATACAATAATCTTTGTTGCTGATGCTTGTTGTTGATAGATATCAAGTGCACGGTCTAAACGCGCTGCAAGCATTGGTGTGACAAATTCGGTAAAAATACCAGCACCTAACACAATTATGATATCAACTTCTTTGTTGTATGATCTATGTCTATATGATACTGTCCAAACGAGATAACAAATAAAGGTTAGTAACAGGGAAAGACATAATATAGCTAACCACATAGACAAACCTTTCACAATAGGTGACTGAATCGTACTTATAAATAGAAGTGCTGATGTGTAGAGTACAAATTTATATGAAAAAGATAATAATTTTTTAATAAATAAGCGACTAGAAGTATGAGAAAATAAATATCTATGTTTGAATAGCATGATAATACTGATTATTATAAATGTTACAAACATAGACCAAGGGAAAGTATAGGTCATGATGCTATAGATGAGTGACAAAAATATCGATATGACAACTAAGATGTAGCATGTTAAATTTAACGTCAGAGTATAGTTGAAAATTAACGGACAAATAACGATAAGTATAAATATTAATAATAAATTCAATAACATACTGACACCTCGCTTATAATAAATATTAAATATAAATGTAGATGATTTAATTTATTAAAGCAAGGAGAACGCAGCAACATGTAAGTCTTAATTTGTTATATTATATATGGGTCAATATTTTTGTGTTTTTTAGATGTGCGATACAATGATTGCTGAGGATACTTTATAAAAATAGTAATTAGGGAGAAATAATTATGGTAAAACATTTACAAGACCATATTCAATTTTTAGAGCAGTTTATAAATAACGTTAACGCATTAACTGCAAAAATGTTGAAAGATTTACAAAATGAATATGAAATTTCATTAGAGCAGTCTAACGTATTAGGTATGTTAAATAAAGAACCTTTGACAATTAGTGAAATCACGCAAAGACAAGGAGTAAATAAGGCCGCAGTAAGCCGACGAATTAAAAAGTTAATCGATGCTAAATTAGTTAAGTTAGATAAACCAAATTTAAATATTGATCAACGTTTGAAATTCATAACCTTAACTGACAAAGGTAGAGCATATTTGAAAGAACGTAATGCGATTATGACAGATATTGCGCAAGATATTACTAATGATTTAAATTCTGAAGATATTGAAAATGTAAGGCAAGTATTAGAAGTCATCAATCATCGCATTAAAACATATAGCAATCATAAATAGGTTTTTGAAGGTGTTCAAATATAAGACTAAATATGTATGTATTGAACACCTTCTTTTTAGTTATAATTGAGAGAGTACTTTCATAAATAATGTAATAAGGTACAATTCTAAAGTAAAGTTAATCATTTCTTGAATTGTATTCTTGGGATAATATTTGTAAAATAATAATGGTAAAATAATGAAATAATTTTTGTGATATACATATAACAATTGAAGAGGAACAGAATTGAGGTGAAAGTATGAAATCTTGCCCGAAGTGCGGACAACAAGCACAAGATGATGTACAGATATGTACACAATGTGGACATAAATTTGATAGTCGTCAAGCATTATATAGAAAGTCAACCGATGAAGATATACAAACTAATAACATCAAGATGAGAAAAATGGTGCCTTGGGCAATTGGTTTTTTCATTTTAATCTTAATTATTATATTGTTCTTTTTACTAAGAAACTTCAATTCACCTGAAGCGCAAACTAAAATATTAGTGAATGCGATTGAGAATAATGATAAACAAAAAGTAGCAACATTATTAAGTACTAAAGATAATAAAGTAGATTCTGAAGAAGCGAAAGTATACATTAACTATATCAAAGATGAAGTTGGGCTTAAGCAATTTGTCAGCGACCTTAAAAATACGGTACATAAATTGAATAAGAGTAAGACCAGCGTAGCTTCTTATATTCAAACCAGATCTGGTCAAAATATATTACGTGTAAGTAAAAATGGCACGCGTTATATCTTTTTCGATAATATGAGCTTTACTGCACCTACCAAGCAACCAATTGTTAAGCCGAAAGAAAAAACAAAATATGAGTTTAAATCTGGTGGTAAGAAAAAGATGGTTATAGCTGAAGCAAATAAAGTGACGCCAATAGGTAATTTTATACCGGGGACATATAGAATTCCAGCTATGAAATCAACTGAGAACGGTGATTTTGCAGGCTATTTAAAATTTGATTTTAGACAAAGTAATTCTGAAACGGTAGATGTTACTGAAGATTTTGAAGAAGCAAATATAACTGTAACTTTAAAAGGCGATACAAAATTAAATGATAGTTCTAAAAAAGTAACTATAAATGACCGTGAAATGGCATTTTCAAGTTCCAAAACGTATGGTCCATATCCACAAAATAAAGATATTACCATTTCAGCTTCAGGTAAAGCGAAAGGTAAAACATTTACAACACAGACGAAGACGATTAAAGCCAGCGATTTAAAATACAATACAGAGATAACTTTGAATTTTGACAGTGAAGATATCGAAGACTATGTTGAAAAGAAAGAAAAAGAAGAAAACAGCTTGAAGAACAAATTGATAGAATTCTTTGCTGGATATTCTTTAGCGAATAATGCTGCGTTTAATCAGTCAGATTTTGATTTTGTATCGTCATATATAAAAAAAGGATCATCTTTTTATGATGATGTAAAGAAGCGTGTATCTAAAGGAAGTTTAATGATGATTAGTTCACCACAAATTATAGATGCTGAAAAACATGGTGATAAGATTACCGCAACCGTAAGATTAATAAATGAAAACGGTAAGCAAGTAGATAAAGAATATGAGCTTGAACAAGGCTCGCAAGACCGCTTGCAATTAATCAAGACATCAGAAAAATAGAGTATAAAACTTAAATAAGATGCATGTGTCATGGAATACAAACAACATCCTTTCAAAGTATTTACAATTAGTGTGAATTACTTTGAAGGGATTGTTTTTTGTGAAAAAATTTATGGAGTGCTGAGGTTTATATCATTTTATACCTTTTATAAGTTGTAATGATGTTCATGAAACTTGTGAGTAATGCTAATATATAAAAGAGCATATTTAAATTTAGTTTCTGTTCGTGATAGTTATAAACTAATCATTATATAAAGGAGATAGTCATATGAATGATTTAACGCATTTTAACAAGCGTTCACCGATATTTATTATTATTTTAGGATCTTTGACTGCCATTGGAGCATTATCGATAGATATGTTTTTGCCTGGATTACCAGATATTAGACATGATTTTCAAACAACGACGTCTAACGCACAATTAACATTATCGATGTTTATGATTGGTTTAGCGTTTGGTAATTTGTTTGCTGGTCCAATTTCAGATTCAACTGGGCGCAGAAAGCCGCTTATTATAGCTATGATTATTTTTACATTAGCAAGTTTAGGTATTGTTTTTGTACATAATATTTGGCTGATGGTTGCATTAAGATTTCTTCAAGGAGTGACAGGTGGCGCAGCAGCAGTTATTTCAAGAGCTATAGCAAGTGATATGTATAGTGGTAATGAACTAACTAAGTTTATGGCATTATTGATGCTTGTTAATGGTATTGCACCAGTTGTTGCGCCAACAATAGGGGGCATAATTTTAAATTATTCTGTCTGGCGTATGGTCTTTGTCATTCTGACTATCTTTGGTTTCGTCATGGTCATAGGTTCTTTATTAAAAGTACCTGAATCATTAACAGTGACAAATCGTGAGTCAAGTAGTGGATTAAAAACAATGTTTAAAAACTTCAAAATATTATTGAAGACGCCACGTTTTGTATTACCAATGCTCATTCAAGGTATGACATTTGTAATATTATTTACTTATATTTCTGCGTCTCCGTTTATTATTCAAAAAATTTATGGCATGACTGCAATACAATTTAGTTGGATGTTTGCAGGAATTGGTATTACGCTCATTATATCAAGTCAACTTACTGGGTACCTTGTTGATTTTATAGACTCACAAAAATTGATGAGAGGCATGACGATGATTCAGATTATCGGTGTAATTTTAGTGACGATTGTATTGCTTAATCATTGGAACTTTTGGATTTTAGCGATAGGATTTATCATTTTAATAGCACCAGTGACAGGTGTTGCGACACTTGGTTTTACAATAGCTATGGATGAAAGTAGTAGTGGTAGAGGGAGTTCATCAAGTTTATTAGGTTTAGTGCAGTTTTTATTTGGTGGTGTTGCATCGCCATTAGTGGGGGTAAAAGGTGAAGATAATCCTATACCTTACATAATTATTATTATAGCTACAGCAGTTATATTAATTATTTTACAGATTTATAATATGAAGGTATTTAAAACAAATCGATGATAAACATAGTTTCTTCTATTATATTGAATTGAAAAATTAAAAAACAAAACTTGAGCTATTCATAGACCTATGAATTTAGCATCAAAAATAAAAATGCCGAGATTATTATGTGGAAATCTCGGCATTTTTATATTGATAGCACCGTAACATATGTACTATTATCTATCCATTTGGTTTAACTTTATCTAGTTGTTTTATAGCATTTCTTTATTAGAATGAAACCGTATTATTGGATTTGAAGTTTAATCGTATTAGCCAATAAAATGTCAGCAACTTCTTCAGGTGATTCATTACAACCATTCGAAAGCCAATTAATAAACACCCCAGCTTGACCGCCTATGATATATGTAACATAAAGCTGTTTATTGGTTACTGTAGTACTATAGTCATTCATAATTTGTTGATAGTAATCTCTCGCTAAATTTATATAGTCTATGAATAATGTTTTCATTGGATAGGTAACTAAAATGTCTTTGAAAAACTGCTCATTGTGCTTGATATACTTAGCAATAATAATGAAGAATTTATAAAGTTTAAGCTTATCCTGTTTAATATTTTCGAAATTATGATGTAGCGCGCTTAGAAGAAATTGGAATTTTTCTTTATGCTTTGAGTTGATGGTATCCAATAAATCAAATTTATCTTTGTAATAATCATAAAAAGTAGAACGATTAATATTACAATACGCGCAAATCATTTTAGTGGATATTTCTTGAAAAGGATATTCAGCCATCAAATCAACAAGTGCGTTTTGAATTTCTATTTTGGCTTGTCGTTTCATATTGTTACACCTTTGTGAATTTTAACCAACACTCTTATAAAAATTGTTGGTGTTTTTTTAGTTATCATGTCTCTATAATAAATAAAGTGAATTTTAAAAGCAAATAGGAGGAAATGTTTCATGAAAAAGATGATATTAATTAATGTCATTACGGTTGTTGTACTGTTAGCAATTGGGATTGCTGGCTTTTATTTCTGGAATAAAACAACAAGCTATGTAACAACTGATAATGCAAAAGTAAATGGCGATCAAATTAAAATAGCAAGTCCTGCATCTGGACAAATTAAATCACTTAATGTTAAACAAGGTGACAAACTCGATAAAGGTGACAAAGTAGCAACTGTTACTGTACAAGGTCAAGATGGCGAAACGAAAGATATGGATCTTAAAATGCCTCAAAAAGGTACAATTGCCAAATTAGATGGTATGGAAGGTTCAATGGTGCAAGCTGGTAACCCAATCGCTTATGCATACAATTTAGATGATTTATATGTAACAGCAAATATTGACGAAAAAGATATTAAAGATGTTGAAGTAGGTAAAGATGTTGATGTGACTATTGACGGTCAAAAAGCTTCTATTAAAGGTAAAGTTGATAGTATTGGAAAAGCAACTGCTGCAAGCTTTTCATTAATGCCATCATCAAATAGTGATGGTAACTACACTAAAGTTTCTCAAGTAATACCTGTTAAAATCACTCTAGAATCAGAACCGTCTAAACAAGTTGTTCCTGGAATGAACGCTGAAGTAAAAATCCATAAAAATTAAGGGGGTCATTAAATGACTACGACCTTCATTATTAGCTACATTATTTTAGCGCTCATTATTGTTGGGGTTATCAATTTATTTTTAATAAGATCAAGAAAAAAAGGCAAACGCCAACAAAAGGAACAACAATTTACGACACGTCAATCAAATCAATCTAAATTTAAAGCTAGTGATTTAGACAAAACAACTGATCAATCGACACAACGTATGACGCATGAAGAGTTGCGTGTTGACAATCAAGATGATCATAGCCAAGTTAGTCTAAATGGTTACACAAAGGGGTCTGAGAAAGATCAAGAAGCATTCACTAATAATAATGGTGAGGAAGCAGTTGCTGCTAAAAATCCTGAATCAGAAGAATATAAAGTGAATGAAAAAATAAAAAAAGAACATAAAAACTTTATTTTTGGTGAAGGTGTTTCACGCGGTAAAATATTAGCGGCATTATTATTCGGTATGTTTATTGCGATTTTAAACCAAACATTATTAAATGTTGCTTTGCCAAAAATTAATACGGAATTTAATATTTCTGCGTCAACAGGGCAATGGTTGATGACGGGATTCATGTTAGTAAACGGTATTTTAATACCAATTACGGCGTATCTATTTAATAAATATTCATATCGAAAATTATTTTTAGTTGCGTTAGTACTCTTTACAATTGGTTCATTAATCTGTGCGATTTCAATGAATTTCCCAATCATGATGGTTGGACGTGTATTACAAGCCATTGGTGCAGGTGTACTAATGCCATTAGGTTCAATTGTTATTATTACAATTTATCCACCTGAAAAACGTGGTGCTGCCATGGGTACAATGGGTATCGCAATGATTTTAGCACCTGCAATTGGTCCAACATTATCAGGTTATATTGTACAAAATTACCATTGGAATGTGATGTTTTACGGTATGTTCATTATCGGTATTATTGCAATCTTAGTTGGTTTTGTATGGTTTAAGTTATATCAATATACAACAAACCCTAAAGCTGATATCCCAGGTATCATTTTTAGTACGATTGGTTTTGGTGCTTTGTTATACGGCTTTTCAGAAGCGGGGAACAAAGG
>NZ_JACYHC010000849.1:0-1134 GCF_017152085.1 Staphylococcus sp. EG-SA-2 | reverse complement strand
TTTATATGACGCCTTATTCCTTATAATAGGGAGTATTATATTTGCTCCAATAGGGTTAAAATTAAGTAAAAAAGTCCCTAACATAATACAAAAATGGATTATCAGTATTTTAATCGTTTTTGCTATAATTCAACTCATTTTATAAAACTAATCCTTTTAACTCAGACAGCAATTTCCCGAAAAATAATACCTCTTATTTAAACAAATATGTATGCAGTTCGGATTTATATAAATAAAAATTTTTGATGAAATATCCATATATGCTTATAAATATAAATTTATCAACTATAACTAAAAATGATAAAAGATTTAATGCCACTGATGATTGAATTAATATTATTTAAGTTTTTATCAAACGCATTAGTAAAGTAGATGCACATTGGGAATTAATCGAAGCTATTAAAAATTTACGTGACGAAATTGCACCAAATACATTGTTAACAATTAACGGTGATATTCCCGATAGAAAAACAGGACTTGAACTTGCAGAAAAATATGGCATTGATGAACACACAATCAATTGCAGAAGCACGAGCACTACTAGATGAATTTGAAGCCCAAATGGACGAAGACGTTAAAATAGAATTATAGATGAAATGAGGGTCAAGGAGGAATTTAAGTTTCCTCCTTTTTTGTTTGTGTTAAAGTCTTTTTGGTATGAACTAGGGTGATTTAAAACAACGTATATTTATATATTACAAATATTTTGTCAAAACAATTTCATCTCTAATTTCAATGCCATTTTTATCAATTGTAGGAATCGACGGCTTTATTTTCCTAGCTTCTGTTACAGCATCAAAAATAACGTCTGTGATTCTATATTTATTTTTTTGATAGAAATAAAGTGCCTTAATATTTTCATTTGTAGTAATAACACTGATACTTCTTTTACTCATATCTGAGGCAATTATTTCAGCATAATCAAGCAAATGACTACCAATACCCTTGTTCTCTACAAAACTATCTAAAGAAATGATTTCAATATACTCATCATAAACTTTATACGTTAGTAGCCCCGCGATATCATTATTTTTATAGGCAACAATACATGGCAACTCAGACAAAATGTAACTACCTGTTGAGACTACCATTTTATTATCGAAATTTTTATCACTCAACAAGATAGATAAAATA
>NZ_JACYHC010000848.1:0-1137 GCF_017152085.1 Staphylococcus sp. EG-SA-2 | reverse complement strand
TCTTATATATGTATGTTTCTAAAAAACAGTACGTTTTTATCAATTTTTAATTTATTAGTTGAATGAATGGGGTTATGAAAAAGGAAGTTTTAATCTTTTGTCATGAAATAAATGGGATGAATATCACGACTAGAAGTAATGTTACGAACAGGAGCGTATAAATCTAGAGACGCTAAATTCGACATAGTATGTTGCTCAATTATGGCTGATGATGAGTTTAAAGTATGTGCGTTGGAACTGTCGGATTTTTGTTCATAATGTTTTGCATATTGTGCCATGATGAATAGTGTAAAAATAAATAAAACAATAAGAGATATAATGCCCATAATCAAAAGTATTTGTTTAGAGCCTTTCATTATTTCACATCCTTTCTAAAATATATTTGTAACTAAATTTAAAATAGTTATTTTTGTAATTCTAAACCTTTTTCATCGCGAAAACAATTAAATAGGTCGCGGTATTAATTATTATATTATTACCGCTTAATATGAAAAATACATGAAAATTAATTTTCTAATATACTTTTGAAAAATTATTACAAATTAGCCCCTTCAAAACGCGAAAACATAAGGATTCTAGTTTCAAAAGGGCTGATAAGTATAAAATGAAATGTAATATTTCGATGTATAAAATTTTTAATTAGCTAAAAATCATCGCATTAATTTTTTGAGCTACATCATCAAAATCCGGACATTTTAACGACACATATAATTTAATTTTAGGTTCAGTACCAGAAGGACGTAAAGCGATAAATCCTTCGTCAAATAAGACACGAATAACATTTGATTTAGAAGAATTAATCTGTGACGTTGTATCTTTATCCAAATGATAAACCTCGCTAGTTAAATAATCTTCAATTGCTTTCACTTTCAGTCCTTGAATCTCTTGCGGTGGATTTGAACGGAAATGTGTCATAATTGATTCAATTTTTTTCTTACCTTCTAATCCATCTAGCGTATGCGAGAATAATGTATCCTCATGTCTACCAACAGTTTGATAAATCTGTTCTAATTCATCTTTCAATGTTTTGCCATATAATTTTAACTCAGAAGCGTATTTTATAATGAGTGGCACAATTTGTACGGCATCTTTATCACGTACAAAAGGCTCTGATAGAAAACCGTAACTCTCTTCAAA
>NZ_JACYHC010000847.1:0-1139 GCF_017152085.1 Staphylococcus sp. EG-SA-2 | reverse complement strand
TTGGGTTAGTAGCTGTATTCACTCAACAAGCCCCATGGGGTTTCTCTTTTCCTATTTCAATGAACATTAGCTATTTACTCGCAGTTATTATTTCACTAGCTATTTTTCGTCGGATGCATGAAGATGCGTTTATTCCAATGATACGTTCGCAAATCGTTGCTAGTGCTAAATATAAATGGCATATTCTTATATCATTTACACTAAGTGTCGTACTCTTTTTACTTTTAAATCATTTCAATATTTTCGCACTAAATGTAGATGCCTTTACTGTCTTTGACATTTACCCGCTCATTAAAGGGTATGGTTCCATCAGTTTAATAGCTATATTTTCGTTAACCATTATATTAAATACTTTGATTTGTCAACTTATTTTCCGTCATATTTTAATTCAAGAATTAAGCAGATTAATCCCTTTAAAGATTACAATAGTATTATCCGTTATTCTTGAAACACTGTACTATTATCCATACATTAATACATGGTGGGAATTCATTCCAGCATTGATACTAGCAAGTAGTGCGACTTACTTATATTTAAAATCATACCGTAATTTTATGGTGAGCTATTTTTATCAATTAGCAGTTATACTCGTTTTGCATATTTTCATGTAAAATATTTCAGAGTATTATCCATTATCCATACACATCAAAAAGCACACTTAAAAGTCAGTATCGCAACTCACTTCTAAGCGTGCTTTATTTAGATATACTGTCGTTCTAAAAACGAGCCATATAGAGAGCCTGAGACATAAATCAATGTTCAATGCTCTACAAAGTTATATTGGCAGTAGTTGACTGAACGAAAATGCGCTTGTAACAAGCTTTTTTCAATTCTAGTCAACCTTGCCGGGGTGGGACGACGAAATAAATTTTGCGAAAATATCATTTCTGTCCCACTCCCATGAATCGCCATGCTCAATATACCTTTTAAAATTTAAATATTCATTAACTTAATATGCTTTAAACTTTTTCATTAAAGACTACTCGCTGGGCGTGGTGTTGGTTTTTTCAATAAACTCATAATCATTATTACAATGACTAACATACCACAAATTAGATACATCCATTTAAATCCTACTAAATCGGAAATAGGTCCCATCAATGCGCCACCTAACGATATACCTAAGTCTGCACAGGCAA
>NZ_JACYHC010000846.1:0-1139 GCF_017152085.1 Staphylococcus sp. EG-SA-2 | reverse complement strand
TTGGGTTAGTAGCTGTATTCACTCAACAAGCCCCATGGGGTTTCTCTTTTCCTATTTCAATGAACATTAGCTATTTACTCGCAGTTATTATTTCACTAGCTATTTTTCGTCGGATGCATGAAGATGCATTTGTTCCGATGATACGTACGCAAATCATTGCCAGCACCAAATATAAATGGCATATTCTTATATCATTTACACTAAGTGTCGTACTCTTTTTACTTTTAAATTATTTCGATATTTTCGCACTAAATGTAGATGCCTTTACTGTCTTTGACATTTACCCGCTCATTAGAGATTATGGTTCCATCAGTTTAATAGTAATGTTGTGGTTAACCATTATATTAAATACTTTGATTTGCCAACTTATTTTCCGTCATATTTTAATTCAAGAATTAAGCAGATTAATACCTTTAAAGATTACAATAGTATTATCCGTTATCCTTGAAACACTGTACTATTATCCATACATTAATACATGGTGGGAATTCATTCCAGCATTGATACTAGCTAGTAGTGCGACTTACTTATATTTAAAGTCAAACCGTAATTTTATGGTGAGCTATTTCTATCAATTAGCAGTTATACTCGTTTTGCATATTTTCATGTAAAATTTTTCAGAGTATTATCCATTATCCATACACATCAAAAAGCACACTTAAAAGTCAGTATCACAACTCACTTTTAAGCGTGCTTTATTTAGATATACTGTCGTTCTAAAAACGAGCCATATAGAGAGCCTGAGACATAAATCAATGTTCAATGCTCTACAAAGTTATATTGGCAGTAGTTGACTGAACGAAAATGCGCTTGTAACAAGCTTTTTTCAATTCTAGTCAACCTTGCCGGGGTGGGACGACGAAATAAATTTTTCGAAAATATCATTTCTGTCCCACTCCCATGAATCGCCATGCTCAATATACCTTTTAAAATTTAAATATTCATTAACTTAATATGCTTTAATTCACTTCATTAAAGACTACTCGCTGGACGTGGTGTTGGCTTTTTCAAGAAACTCATAATCATTATTACAATGACTAACATACCACAAATTAGATACATCCATTTAAATCCTACTAAATCGGAAATAGGTCCCATCAATGCGCCACCTAACGATATACCTAAGTCTGCACAGGCAA
>NZ_JACYHC010000845.1:0-1143 GCF_017152085.1 Staphylococcus sp. EG-SA-2 | reverse complement strand
AAAAAATCATTACAAAATGACTGATTGCCATTGACAAAAAGCTTGTGAAATTATAAGATTATTAACGGTATTGTTTTATATCCACCCCACGATAAGCCCCGGAAACTTATTGTGTTACAAGATATATAAGCAGAAACGAACAACAGTTAACAAAATAAATGAAATTAAACGTTTTAAAAATGAAACAAATGAAATCATCTATTAGGTTATGAAACTGTTTATAGCTTGAATAGAAGCATTTATTTTTTAGGAGGACAATTATTATGCGTCAAACATTTATGGCAAATGAATCAAACATTGAGCGCAAATGGTATGTTATCGATGCTGAAGGCCAAACATTAGGTCGTTTATCATCAGAAGTAGCATCTATCTTACGCGGTAAAAATAAAGTAACTTACACACCACACGTTGATACTGGTGATTATGTAATCGTTATTAATGCATCAAAAATCGAATTTACTGGTAACAAAGAAACTGACAAAGTTTACTACCGTCACTCAAATCATCCAGGTGGTATCAAATCAATCACTGCTGGTGAATTAAGAAGAACTAACCCAGAACGTTTAATTGAAAACTCAATTAAAGGTATGTTACCAAGCACTCGTTTAGGCGAAAAACAAGGTAAAAAATTATTTGTATATGGTGGCGCTGAACATCCACACGCTGCACAACAACCAGAAAACTACGAATTACGTGGTTAATTAGAAGGAGGAAATGACTTTGGCACAAGTTGAATATAGAGGCACAGGCCGTCGTAAAAACTCAGTAGCACGTGTACGTTTAGTACCAGGTGAAGGTAACATCACAGTTAATAACCGTGACGTACGCGAATACTTACCATTCGAATCATTAATTTTAGACTTAAACCAACCATTTGATGTAACTGAAACTAAAGGTAACTATGATGTTTTAGTTAACGTTCATGGTGGTGGTTTCACTGGACAAGCTCAAGCTATCCGTCACGGAATCGCTCGTGCATTATTAGAAGCAGATCCTGAATACAGAGGTTCTTTAAAACGCGCTGGATTACTTACTCGTGACCCACGTATGAAAGAACGTAAAAAACCAGGTCTTAAAGCAGCTCGTCGTTCACCTCAATTCTCAAAACGTTAATTGTCGGACGATATATACAAAACACCTCGA
>NZ_JACYHC010000844.1:0-1146 GCF_017152085.1 Staphylococcus sp. EG-SA-2 | reverse complement strand
TATAACACTGTAGGTCCTACTATATTAATTTATGTCTCGGGCTCTAACCCTAAAATACTTATAATATACCTTTATAATTTATCTCCATTTGATGCTATCACTTGTTGATACCAATAGAACGAATCTTTTTTCAAGCGTTCCATCGTGCCATGACCATCATTATCTCGATCAACATATATTAAACCATAGCGTTTCTTCATTTCACCGGTTGTAAATGAAACAATATCAATGATTCCCCACGGTGTATAACCGATTAAATCTACACCATCTTGATCAACTGCTTCTATCGCTGCTGTAATATGTGCTTTTAAATATTCAATGCGATAATCATCATGAATATGTCCATCTACCACTTCATCAACTGCACCAAAACCATTTTCCACAATAAAAAGTGGTAACTGATAACGATCATATAACACATTCAATGTATATCTTAAGCCATCTGGATCAATCGCCCAACCCCAATCACTCGTTGCGATATGCGGATTCTCCACAGAATGATTCAAACCACCGTTGACGATGTTGTTTTCAACTGTAGTATCAACATCATGTTTTACAGCCGTAGACATGTAATAACTAAAGCCAATATAATCAACCGTGCCCTGCTGTAAAATACTGTCGTCCCCTTCTTGCCATCCAACATCATATCCTTTTCGTGCCAACATTTTTTTAGCATAGCTTGGATAATAACCTCTCACTTGGACATCCGGGAAAAAGAAACGTAAGCGATTCGCAATTTGTGCTTCCATCATATCTTTCGGATGACACGAATATGGATAAATGGGTACATGTGAAATCATTGTTCCAATCTTAAACTTCGGATTAATCTCTTTACCAAGACGAACTGCTAAAGCACTGGCTAAAAGTTCATGATGTGCTACTTGATACAAGACTTCTTCAGGATTATCATTTTCTGTCAATGCTACCCCAGAATTCGTCCATAAAAAGATAGGATTTGATGTGTCCATCTGATTATTAATTTCATTAAACGTCATCCAATATGTAACTTTATCTTTATATCTTTCAAATACAACACGCGCAAAATGCACAAAATAATCGACAACTTCTCTATTTCTAAATCCACCATAATGTTTCGCTAAATGAAGTGGCATCTCAAAATGTGATAACGTCACAACAGGTTCAATA
>NZ_JACYHC010000843.1:0-1149 GCF_017152085.1 Staphylococcus sp. EG-SA-2 | reverse complement strand
AATTTGATAATAAAAAATCATTTAGTAATAATGTAGCAACATTGGATTTTGGTGATATTAATTCAGCCTATATTATCAAAGTTGTTAGTAAATATACACCTACATCAGATGGCGAACTAGATATTGCCCAAGGTACTAGTATGAGAACAACTGATAAATATGGTTATTATAATTATGCAGGATATTCAAACTTCATCGTAACTTCTAATGACTCTGGTGGTGGCGACGGTACTGTTAAACCTGAAGAAAAGTTATACAAAATTGGTGACTATGTATGGGAAGACGTTGATAAAGACGGTGTTCAAGGTACAGATTCAAAAGAAAAACCAATGGCAAACGTTTTAGTTACATTAACTTACCCGGACGGTACTACAAAATCAGTAAGAACAGATGCTAAAGGTCATTACGAATTCGGTGGTTTGAAAGACGGAGAAACTTATACAGTTAAATTCGAAACGCCAACTGGATATCTTCCAACAAAAGTAAATGGAACAACTGATGGTGAAAAAGACTCAAATGGTAGTTCTGTAACTGTTAAAATTAATGGTAAAGATGATATGTCTTTAGACACTGGTTTTTATAAAGAACCTAAATATAATCTTGGTGACTATGTATGGGAAGATACTAATAAAGATGGTATCCAAGATGCAAATGAGCCAGGAATCAAAGATGTTAAGGTTACATTAAAAGATAGTACTGGAAAAGTTATTGGTACAACTACTACTGATGCCTCGGGTAAATATAAATTTACAGATTTAGATAATGGTAATTATACTGTTGAATTCGAAACACCAGCAGGTTACACGCCAACGGTTAAAAACACTACAGCTGAAGATAAAGATTCCAATGGTTTAACAACAACAGGTGTCATTAAAGATGCAGATAATATGACATTAGACAGTGGTTTCTATAAAACACCAAAATACAGTTTAGGTGATTATGTTTGGTACGACAGTAATAAAGATGGCAAACAAGACTCAACTGAAAAAGGTATTAAAGATGTGACAGTTACATTGCAAAACGAAAAAGGCGAAGTAATTGGAACAACTAAAACAGATGAAAATGGTAAATATCGTTTCGATAATTTAGATAGCGGTAAATACAAAGTTATTTTTGAAAAGCCTGCTGGCTTAACACAAACAGTTACAA
>NZ_JACYHC010000842.1:0-1150 GCF_017152085.1 Staphylococcus sp. EG-SA-2 | reverse complement strand
CTATTTATCTAGCTCATACATATGGCTGTCACATTCAAGGCGTTGATATAAATAAGAAAGCATTAGAAAAAGCACAGGAAAATATTTCAGCAGCAGGTCTTGAATCATATATTCAAGTTCAACAAGCAAATGCTGTTAAATTGCCCTTTGATGACAATCAATTCGATATCGTTTTAAATGAAGCAATGTTAACAATGTTACCCATCGCCATAAAGGAAAAAGCATTACGCGAGTACTACCGAGTCTTAAAGCCTGGGGGTATCTTGTTAACACATGATATTGTCATCGTTAATGAATCACATGCCACACATGTTGTTAAATCATTATCTGCAGCAATTAATGTCAATGTCTCACCGCAGACGAAACTTGGCTGGTTAGATTTATATCATCAAGCTGGTTTTAATCATGTGCATTATCATACTGGTCCAATGAGTTTAATGACACCAAAAGGTTTAATTTATGACGAAGGTATTGTTGGAACTATAAAGATTATCAAAAATGCTTTAAAAAAAGAAAATCGACCAATGTTTTGTAAAATGTTTAAAACGATGACTAAATTGCGTAAAGATATGAATTATATTACTTTTGTCGCTAAAAAAGAGGACTAAATATAATGCCACTAACTGTACTTTGTATCTATGTTTGACTGCTACTTTAATTTCTTTGTGACACTAATCATCTACTTAACAATATCGTTATCGTTGATTAGTAAGTCATCAATTTGGGTTAAAGACTTTCATAAACACTCAAACATTAACACTATACTTAGTTAGTGGCATTATTTTTTTAAAAATTTTAACATCACGGGATTGGAACAGAAATGATATTTTCGCAAAATTTATTCCTGTCCTTCCCCAACTTGCATTACCTGTAGAATTTCTTTTCGAAATTCTCTGTGTTGGGGCCCCGCCAACTTGCATTGCCTGTAGAATTTCTTTTCGAATTTCTCTGTGTTGGGGCCCCGCCAACTTGCATTACCTGTAGAATTTCTTTTCGAAATTCTTTGTGTTGGGGGCCCGCCATTATAACACTGTAGGTCCTACTATATTAATTTATGTCTCGGGCTCTAACCCTAAAATACTTATAATATACCTTTATAATTTATCTCCATTTGATGCTATCACTTGTTGATACCAATAGAACGAATCTT
>NZ_JACYHC010000841.1:0-1163 GCF_017152085.1 Staphylococcus sp. EG-SA-2 | reverse complement strand
GTATGGTGATAATGATACACCAGCACCACCAACTGACGAATTAGGTGGTAGTTGGACACTATGGAAAAATTTAGCGCGACAAAGTCCTGAATTTGGTAATCCTGATAAGTTTTGCCAAAATATTCCTCAAAAGAGTTGGTTTGTTTCTGCAACATCGACAACAAACAATAAAGATATTATCGATACAATAGAAAGCATTTGTAAACGTGACCCTCTTGCAGGCAAAACGGTTACTGGCGGAATTATTACAATCAATGATTCTGCATGGCAAATCAGTTTTACAATCAATCGTCAGCAACAGTTTAAAGACCAACCTAAAAATGAAATATCTACATGGATTTATGCCTTATATTCAGATGTAAACGGCGATTATATTAAAAAGCCAATCACAGAATGTAGTGGTAATGAAATATGTCAAGAATGGCTGTATCACTTAGGTGTACCAACTGACAAAATTGAAGACTTAGCAAAACATGCATCTAATACGATTCCTGTTTATATGCCATATATTACCTCTTATTTCATGACGCGTGCTATCGGCGACAGACCTTTAGTCGTCCCGCATCAATCACAAAATTTAGCATTTATTGGTAACTTTGCAGAAACAGAGCGAGATACTGTATTTACAACAGAATATTCGGTTCGTACTGCCATGGAAGCTGTTTATCAATTACTAAATATAGATCGTGGTATTCCAGAGGTCATCAATAGTACATTTGATCTTCGCGTCTTAATGGATGCCATATACGAACTGAATGACCATCAAGATTTGCGCGAGATTACTAAAGATTCGAAAATGCAAAAACTCGCATTAGCAGGATTCCTTAAAAAGATAAAAGGTACGTACATTGAGTCATTATTAAAAGAACACAAATTGTTATAACGAGGCACATTAAATCTGTCTATATGGTGATTTCAAATCATGGAGTGGGATAGAAGTGATATGATCACAAACTTTATTTCGTTATCCCACTCACATGATTTTTTTGATGAAACATAATTACATGATTGATTGCATCATTTTGTTAAACAAGTGATTGCAAACCTGCCATTTCACACTGAAAATTTACATAATAAGTGACGATATTTTACAAGTCATATACAAATAACATATATTGTTAAATAATTTTACCTAATCTTAACATTAAATTTACAATTATAAG
>NZ_JACYHC010000840.1:0-1164 GCF_017152085.1 Staphylococcus sp. EG-SA-2 | reverse complement strand
GTATGGTGATAATGATACACCAGCACCACCAACTGACGAATTAGGTGGTAGTTGGACACTATGGAAAAATTTAGCGCGACAAAGTCCTGAATTTGGTAATCCTGATAAGTTTTGCCAAAATATTCCTAAAAAAAGTTGGTTTGTTTCAGCAACTTCTACAACAAACAATAAAGAGATTATCGATACAATAGAAAGTATTTGTAAACGTGACCCACTTGCAGGCAAAACAGTTACAGGCGGTATTATTACAATCAATGATTCTGCATGGCAAATGAGTTTTACAATCAATCGTCAGCAACAGTTTAAAGACCAACCTGAAAATGAAATATCTACATGGATTTATGCCTTATATTCAGATGTAAACGGCGATTATATTAAAAAGCCAATTACAGAATGTAGTGGTAATGAAATATGCCAAGAATGGCTGTATCACTTAGGTGTATCAACTGACAAAATTGAAGACTTAGCAAAACATGTATCTAATACGATTCCTGTTTATATGCCATATATCACCTCTTATTTCATGACGCGTGCTATCGGCGACAGACCTTTAGTCGTCCCGCATCAATCACAAAATTTATCATTTATTGGTAACTTTGCAGAAACAGAGCGAGATACTGTATTTACAACAGAATATTCGGTTCGTACTGCCATGGAAGCTGTTTATCAATTACTAAATATAGATCGTGGTATTCCAGAGGTCATCAATAGTACATTTGATCTTCGCGTCTTAATGGATGCCGTATACGAACTGAATGACCATCAAGATTTGCGCGAGATTACTAAAGATTCGAAAATGCAGAAACTCGCATTAGCAGGATTCCTTAAAAAGATAAAAGGTACGTACATTGAGACATTATTAAAAGAACACAAATTGTTATAACGAAAACCATTAATAGATTTTTATTTGGTGATTTCAAATCATGGAGTGGGATAGAAATGATATGTTCACAAACTTTATTTCGTTATCCCACTCACATGATTTTTTTGATGAAACATAATTACATGATTGATTGCATCATTTTGTTAAACAAGTTATTGCAAACCTGCCATTTCACACTGAAAATTTACATAATAAGTGACGATATTTTACAAGTCATATACAAATAACATATATTGTTAAATAATTTTACCTAATCTTAACATTAAATTTACAATTATAAG
>NZ_JACYHC010000839.1:0-12584 GCF_017152085.1 Staphylococcus sp. EG-SA-2 | reverse complement strand
CTTTCGTAGCTGTCGATCCAGTTGGATTATTTGGATACGTTAAATAAATGAGTTTTGTTTTATCTATTATTTGTGAATCAACTGTGGACCAATCTGGCAAATAATGTGGCGGTTCTAAATTAAGCGGAACTGGCTTGCCATCAGCTAAAAGTACACCTGCTAAATAGTCCGTGTAGCCTGGATCAGGTAGTAATACATAGTCTCCTGGATTGATAACACATGTTGGTACTGCCACTAATCCATTTTTTGTACCATATAAAATGCATACTTCATCTTCTTTATCTAACGTCACATTATATTGTCTTTGATAAAAATCTACAATAGCTTGCTTGAACGCTTCTTTACCATGAAAAGCACCATATTTTTGATTTTCAGGAATAGTTAGTGCTTTTTGAAAATGATCAATAATACCTTGTGGCGTGGGCCCATCAGGGATCCCAACTGCCATATTAATTAATGGCAATGGTCCATGTTCGATTTTACGTCCCATCGTTTTCCCGAAATAACTATCAGGGATATTTGCTAATTTGTTAGAGATCATCAAATTCCTCCTCTATCATTAAACATAGCCTGGGCGACTATCATAATCCTAACAACTTGTATCACTCTCATTTAGATGGTTACAATGACATCGCCATTCACCGTTATGTTCAACAGAACTTATGACACACGTTGTATTGAATGAATTTATTTTCATTTTAGGTAGGTACATTATTATTGTCAATATTAGGAATTTTCAGATTAATATGCACTCAATCGTTATGATTTAACTGTCATGCATATCCGCATGCGCAACCAGTTAGATATGCTTATATAAAGTATAACGCCCCTCAAGGTACGTATTCAAACGTGAACCTTAACAGGCGCCTATTCATTGTTAAATAAAACTTCTTTAGAACATACTTATTTCACTATGCCTTTTACTTTCCCCTTATACTTTTCTCACATCTTTCTCTTAGACTACTCCCTTATACGCCCCGCTCAATATCTTTAATCATTTCGTCTACAGTTATTTTCGCACTTGTTAAGACAATAGGAACGCCTGCACCTGGGTGCGTACTTGCACCTGCAAAATATAAATCTTTATAATCTCGCGATACATTTTGTGGACGATAATAATTACTTTGCGCTAAAGTTGGCATTAAACCGAATGCCGAACCAAATTTCGCATGATACGTTTGCTCAAAATCATTTGGCGTAAAGATTGTTTCTGAAACAATATGCGATTTTATATCTTCAAATACTTCAATTGTTGCTAATTTACGATAAATAATTTCCTTTATTTGTTGCGTCAAAGCTTCATCTGACCAATCGATTCCGCTACCTGTTTTAAGTTCCGGCGTCGGCATTAGCACATAAATACCAGTTTTGCCTTCTGGCGCAAGTGATTTATCAGCGACCGCTGGTACATACACATAAATAGAAGGATCATATGATAAACGTCCCTCAAATATTTCTTCAATATTGCCTCTAAAGTCATCTGAAAAAATAACATTATGAAGTCTCACTTGATCTGTCACATCAATATCTATACCGATATACATTAAAAATGCTGAACAAGAGTAATCTAAGTCTGCAATTTTATGTGGTGGATACTTTTTAATAGGTGCAAAATCTGGCATTAATGATTCCGCAACACTAGGGAAATCAGCCGTACATAAAATTTTATCAAATTTTCTTATGTCACCATTCACTTTTATCGCATCGGCCCGTTTGAATTTAGGATCAATAATAATTTGCTCAATTTCAGCATTTAGTTCAATATTAACGCCTAAGTCTTTATTTAATTGCGCTAGCCCTTGAGCCATACCATACATACCGCCTTTAATAAAATGCACACCAAACATCATTTCAATCATAGGAATAATTGAATATAGTGACGGGCCTCGTTTTGGATCAATTCCTATGTATAACGTTTGAAACGCTAAAAGCTTTTGTATCTTTTCGTTATCAATATAATGTTCAATTAGCTGATCTGCATGATTTAACGTTTTTAACTTAGCACCTTGCACAAGTGACGTCATATTATAAAAGTCACTCGGTTTGCGATACGTTCTTTCTAAGAAATAGCGACGTGCAATTTCATATTTTTTATAAACATCCGTTAAAAAGGACATAAAACCATGCGTTGAACCAGGTTCTATACTTTCTAGCATTTGCTGTAATTCAGCTAAATCTGTAGGCACCGTTATACGATCATCGTGGTCAAAATACACATCGTAAATATAACGTAATTGTCTCAATTCAATATAATCTTCATAATTTTTACCACACGCTGTAAAAACATCTTTATAAACATCTGGCATCATGACAATTGTGGGACCCATATCAAATGTAAAGCCGTCTTTCTTTAATTGATTCATACGCCCGCCTACATTATTATTTTTTTCAAATATCGTCACTTCATGACCTTGAGAAGCAATACGGGCTGCCGCTGCTAATCCTGTGACACCTGCACCAATTACTGCAATCTTCATTATTCAACCACCTATATTCTATGATATTTACTATTTATTTCATGAAACAACTTTGCCTTTTTCCGCTTATCCACAAAAACACGTTCATGTAATGTATAGTTAGCCTGTCTCACTTCGTCCAGTATTTCAATATATATACGTGCTGCTAATTCTATGATTGGTTGTGCTTCAATACTAAATACTTTGATTTGATCCATAACATCTTGAAAATCTTTTTCTGCGATAGCTGCATAATATTCCCATAAGTCAATATAATGATTATTAACACCATTTTGGTACACTTCAGCAATATCAACTTCATATTGCTTTAATCGTTGCTTACTAAAATATACCCGTTCATTGTCAAAATCTTCACCGACATCTCTTAATATATTAATCAATTGCAACGATTCACCAAGTCTTCTTGCGACATCGTATGTCTGATGTGTTTCATGATCACTTAAAATCGGCGTCAATACTTCACCTACTGTACCAGCAACACCATAACAATATCCGAATAATTCAGCGTCCGTTTCAAACATTGTAAAATGTTGATCTTTATATACAGTATCAATGAGATTATAAAAAGATTGAAAGGCGATATTTTTATGTTGTGCAACATGCTGAAGCGCCATCATGATTCTACGATCACTTTGAAAGTGATGATGTTCATATGGGTATTTTTCAATAGATTGTATATCTTCTTTTATTTGATTTAAAAATTGAATATCGCCATAAACATCTATACTGTCATCAATTTTACGACACACAGCATAAATTGCCCAAACCGCTTTTCTTTGATCTTCTGGTAACAAGTCAAAAGCGTAAGAAAAGCTTTTTGAATGTTTCTTCATGATTTTATGACAATATTTAAAATTCATATCCATCATTGTCATACTAGTCCTCCTATATTGAAATGCCATTACCTTGATTTATTGTTCTTTAGATATAGAATATTGACGACCTTTCCATTCAACTACACCATACCGATGCGTTTGTTTCCAAGATTGGATGAAAATTTTAGTAAAAAACATAAATAACAATGGATGACATACCATTAATAAATTAGAAAATTGGCCGACCCTTCGATGCAGATAAATAAATTGTGTAGTATAGCTCAAGTAAAGTGCTACCATTTTTCTTACAGACATTTGGCGATATTTTAAACTAAGACATAGCCCTAAAATACTCGCTATAGAACCGAACAACCACAACACAATTGCTGTCATGATCTTAGGCTTTGTGCCACCTGCCCCAGTTGACAAATGCTTTGTCCATCCTTCTTGTAATGACTGAAATCCTTCTTGATACATGCGAAATGCAACAAATGGAAATCCTTCATAAACTGTTACGGGCAATGATTGTGAAGTATATGCACTTCCTAAAGCAAATCCTTCAATAATATGACGGTTCGCACTTTTATGACCTCCAGTTGCATAATAATCTTCTTTATTTGTTAATGTCACCGGTCCAAATGCATGCTGGTTAGTCCGACCGTCGTCTAAGGTAGAAAATACATTCATACCAACGACTGTCATTAAATTAAATATCGCTGAAAACCCTTCGTAGAAACGCTTTGTTATATGATAAGGCTGTACGCTTAACAATCCTTTTTCACCTTGTAATTGATACTGATTAATCAACGTTTCAACAGCATCTTTCCTTAAGAAAGTTACATCAGCATCTACAAAGGCAATACGATTCGTACATGCATGCGTCACACCTTGATAACAAGCATGTGATTTCCCATACCATTTGCCGTCAGTATCATCAACAACATCTACTACAGTCGCACCATATGAACGTGCTACACGTGCTGTTTCATCTGTCGATCCGTCATTCATAACAATGACATCTACTGGAACTTGCTGTTGTATTATCGAATGTAGTAAATGACCTATTCTTTTTTCTTCATTTCTAGCCGGAATAATAATTGTTAATGCTTTATGATTGAAGTTCAGCGTTTTCGTCTTTAGCTGATGTCTACGATTAAATATCAATGCACCACACGCCATAGACATGGTCACTATTACTGTTAATATTCGTGATAACCATTTCATAGATATCACTTCCTATTCTTCGCTTCTCGCGCGTTTATTTTGTCTGCGACTTGTTGCCCACTTAATGTAACCATTGGCATGCCACCACCAGGATTTACTGATCCACCTACAAAGTACAAGTTTTCAAAATACTGACTTTCTTTAGGAAATTTAAATCCTTTGTTTTTCTTTTTATCTGCTACAACACCATATATTGCACCACGATTAGAACGATAATTTTTTTCAATATCCTCCGGTGTCCAAACATCTTCATAAATAATGTGTTTTCTTAAATCAGTAAGTCCCATTTTTTCTAATTTATCCAAAATTTTATCCCTAAACTTCGCATAATCTTCAGTGGTAAAAGGCTGATCTTGAATATATGGAATATGTGGTAAGACTTTGATATTTTCATAACCTACTGGCGCTTGTGTGTGATCAGTTTTATTCGTATTTACTAGATAAATGGTCGGATCATCTGGCAATACCTTTTCATGAAAAACTTGTTGATAATTGAGATAAGCATTTTCCGTAAAAAAGAAATTATGATGTGCTAATTGCGGGTATTGGCAAGCAACACCTAAATGCATCACATATCCTGAGCTTGCCGGCTCAAATTCCCTCTCTAATTTGTTTAATCGTTGAGTATCAAGGTGAATTAAATATTTATAAGTAGGTATGACTTCCATATTTGAAATAATATAATCTGCCTTTACAAACTCACCTGTATCTAATCTGACACCCGTCACACGTCTTTGATATGTTTTAATATTGTCCACACGTGCACCTGTATGAATTGTGACACCTTCTTCACGCGCTAGCTTTTCCAAGGCATTGGCTAAATGATGGATTCCACCTTCTACATACCAAAGGCCTTGCTCTTGTTGCATATGGAATAACATAGATAATACAGCTGGCGCATCGTATGATGAAGAACCTACATATTTGATAAAATAGCCTAACATTTGTCGCAAGTATGGATTCGAGATACGCTTGTCTATGGCCTGTTGCATAGTATGTACATAATCATAATTAATAAGAGCATTTAATGGCCCATGAAATTTAATAATTTGAGATAGTGTATCTAAACCATAGTTAAAATACCCTTTTTCAGTAATACGATCGATTCGTCTTGTATAATTCAAATAATTTTGCAGTTCCTCTATATCCTGTTTCGACAATATCGCATTATGCTGACCTGTTTCTTTAATACCTTCATACAAATCGATAGTCGTTCCATCTGGAAAAAAGCTACGCCATTGATGTGGCAATCGCTTGATTGTAACGTAGTCTGACATTTGCTTCTTGCTATATTCGAATAATTTTTCAAAAATATAAGGCATCGTTAAAATAGATGGACCTAAATCAAAGCCAAAGCCATCTGATTCATGACGATTCACTTTGCCTCCTATATGATTATTTTGTTCATATAATGAGACCGAATAGCCACTTTGTGCCATTCGAATTGCTGCAGAAATCCCACCTAAGCCACCACCAATAACGATGATATGTTTAGTCATGACGTTCACCTCTTCGTTTTAATATGCGTAGTAACTGCGTTAATCTCGGTCGATTATAGCGTTGCACAATAATGATTGGAACATTAGCTATCATTGCATAGAAAATATTTATATACTTTACTAAACGAGAGCCTTTATTGAATATGATGACTGGAAGTATCGATATCCAATGAATCAACTCTGCCCTCTTTGTCTCTATAATCATTTTTTCAATTTCATCAGTATTGATTGTCATTAAATGACGCTGATCATATATATTTTGATTAAGCTGATGACCATCTAAAATCTTATGTTTCCATTTTCTTACGTAAAACCATTTGTTCCAAAATTTTCCATGCTTCTCAAAATTAAATGATTTAAATATTATGTACTTCTGACGAAAATACTTATCAGGAATTCTTGTACCTAAATTTGCTATATTTAGTTGAACAATTAACCAATACATACTACAAAAAAATGCTGTTTTGATATATTTTTTCATGGTTTTCATCTAAATTGAATCACTCTCAATCATACTGACATAGTATAAATTATCACTTTATTACTTAGTTCCCTAAAGATCAGTGAATAAACCGCTCTCATTTATATTTATATAAAACAAAAACGCCAATACTCTCATGTTAGAGAATATTGACGTCATTTGATTTACATTTGATTAATGAATGAAATTATATGAACCTGCTTGGTTTGCTGAAATTGTACGAGACGTAACCACACCAGCACCATGTCCATAGTTCATTTCTGAAACACGAACAGAACCGTTGCTGTTAACGCCTTCAACGTAAGCAACATGACCGTAATAGCCTTGTGTTGTTTGCATGATAGCACCAACTTTTGGTGTATTGTTCACTGTATAGCCAGATGATGCAGCTGCGTTAGCCCAATTACTTGCGTTACCCCATGTTGAACCAATTTTCCCACCAACACGATCAAATACATAATAAGTACATTGTCCTGAAGTATATAAGTTACTTCCTGATGCATAACCATTAGAAATTGAACGACCATTTGAAGATGGCGCTGCAGTTGTAGTCACATGAACATTATTACTTGTTGTGCTATAACTTGCACCTGAACCACCAGTATAATAGTTATTTGTTGCTGTTTGGCTATTGTTTGTATAGTTATTGTATTGATATGAATGATTATAGTAGTTATTGTAAGATGCATTGTTATAACTATAAGTATTGTAGTTGTTGTAGTAGTATGTGTTGTTTTGCGTTAATTGACTTGGATTCCAATTTCCTGTCCAAGTGTAATGATAATTACCTTGTGCATCAATTGTATACGTATAGCTGTATGATTGAGCGTCATTAGAATTATATCCATTGTTATTTTGTTCTGCGGCTTGTGCATCATGTCCTGCAAATGCGATAGTGGCAAGTCCTGCTGTAGCGATTGTAGCTGTAACGATTTTTTTCATAATTAAATATCCTCCCAATAATCAAAACACTCTATACATATAGTCATTAGCGACTCAATTATTTTAAATTTTATATTTTTTATTTTTTTAGTATGCAAATAATTATAACTTTTATAGTTTTGCGACAAAACAAACTATAACAGAGATTAGGTGTCTTGCGGGCTTTGTTATCATAATGTAATCTGTTCCTAATAAAGCTTCATTGAATGTAATATACCAATTAGAATGTTTACAACACTTTTTCTGCACCGTTAACATGGGATTTGAAAATAAAAAAGCACTAAACTTTTAATGAAATACATCATTTTTGATAATAAATATCAGAAGTAATGTAATATTTCAAAAGTTTAGTGCATCAAGTTATTTCTTATTTGTAGCATGTGTTTCCATCGTTTTTACAATCAAATCAGTCAGCGCTTTACTACCTGCATATTCTAAGTGAATACCGTCATATGCAAAGTATTCCGGATGACCTGCAGAAGCTTTATACCAATCGACTAGATGTACATTAGAGCGCTTTTCAGCTGCCTCATAAATTAATTTATTTATTCTACCTTCATAATCTCTAGGTACTCTAATAGAAACTAAATAAATGTCTGCTTTTCCAAAACTATCCAATAGTTCATTTAATTGATCTTTCGTAAATGCCCCATTTGTACCAAGCTCTACTACAACTTTTTGACCTTTTTTAGCATAGTCTTTATATTGCGATTTCACAATTGGTGTAGCATCAACGAGTTGCCGTCCAACTTTACCATCAATTTGTGCATTTGGTATTTTCTTAGTAAAGACATTACCAATATCCACCATGACCGAGTCACCAATTAATAGTGGTGATGACTTTTTAATATCCTCTTTGCTATTCGCTGTCTGCTTATCCTCTTGCTTATCTTTTTTAACGACTTTTTTCTTCGTTGTTTTAAATTCCGTCTTCTTCTCTTTCTTCTCGGCTTCATGTTGTTTGCCAAGTGCATCAAACTGTCCACTGAGCACAACGATAGACGGAACCAATAATAGGATAACTAACACTGTTCTAGCAAATTGCCCCTTCTTTTTAGGTAAAAATGCAAAAGCTTTAAATCCTTTTTTACGTATAGGTGTTTCAATAAAGCGATACGAAATTTCAGCCATTAACGCTGTTAACAAAATTTCTATAATATAAACGTATACCGGTATTTGTCCTTGTACGTAATAACTGTTCACAAAAACAATGATAGGATAATGCCATAAATATAAGCTATATGATCGTTTACCTATAATTAGTAAAGGTTTCATACTTAAAAATTTAGCAAATAAACTAGAAGGATGTACCGCAATTGCAATAATGAATAAAGTTGCAAATGATATAATGTAAAATCCTCCATTATAGATCCATTGATCTTGGTCGCCAACTATAAAGAACAAAGTCATTAGAACCGCAAAACCAGATATCCCTATAATATCTAATGATACGACAATCTTTTTAGAAATATCTTTTTTCAAAGCAAACGGAGGCCAAATAAATGCTAATATACAACCAAGCAATAAAGTTTGCAGTCGTGTATCTGTCCCAAAATACACACGTGAATTATCTCCAGTGATGAAATGAATCACTATCATAAGTCCTAAAGAAATCAACGATACAATAAATAGCGTTTGAATAATATTTCTCGGTTTAAATCTATGTAATAAGAACGTGATAACCAATGGGAAAAGCAAGTAAAATTGTTCTTCAATGGCTAAAGACCATAAATGTTTGAGTGGTTCAATAGCAAATTGGTTAAAATAATCTACATTCTGTGAAATGTACCACCAGTTTGAAACATAGAATATAGCTGCAATAGCATCTCGTTTCATTTGTATAATCAATTCCGGTTTAAATATCAGTGTGAACGTAAGCACGACACAGATTAAAAATAACACTGCCGGAATGAGTCGTTTCAATCGTCGCTTCCAAAACTCTAGCAAATCGATTTTTTGCGTCCGATAATACTCACTTATCAACAAACTTGTTATTAAATAACCTGAAATAACGAAGAATGTATCTACTCCTAAAAAGCCCCCACTTAACCATTGTGCATTCAAGTGATAAATAATGATTCCTATAACTGCGAATGCCCTCAATCCATCTAATCCGGGTAAGTATCGCGGGGAATACATTTTTTCTAAACGTTTAAAGTCTTTTGTATCCATGTTAATAAACGCCCCATTTATTTTTCTCTATTTTGTAGCATATCACAATATTTTTGAAAATAAAATATTGCACTGATTTTCATTAATTGATTTAACCCTTAATTAAGATAGTTTTAAATTTTTTATTAAGTAGAAAACAATTATTACAGTTAATTTCATTACTGCAAACCACATATAAATTTGTCGATTTTACTACATAACATAGATTATCATAGATTCTTGAATTTTTAGCAAAATAACTGTTATTTTCATTATATTTTTACAAAAAAAGGTTCGTTTTATATTTTATGCATCTTACTGTAACAGAATCATTAAGATATGCTATTCGAATTTACTTTTTCAAAATTTCTATAATGAATAAATTACCATGTATTGAAAATAAAGCGAAATGCAGCCTATCCTCTAATTTAAACCAAGCGATATATCACGTCAGCCTTTATATTTAAACGCTATGTGTCACTTTTAAAATGAATATTACTAAGATTGTCATACCAATTATTCATTGCATCGAATTAATCTTTTAAATTTCTGTAATAAAACCTATTATCTACATCTAATTTAGGAAAACTACTTGGTAAATCTCCTCGCTTAATTTCACGGAAGCCATTATTAGAATAAAAATACTGTGCACTAATAAATTTATCAATTGTTCCTAAATAAATACCATCGATATTTTGTTCTTTACATGTCATTATAACTTTATCTAAAAGTTTTTTACCTATTTTTAAATTCCTATAACCTTTATCAACAAACATTTTTTTAAGTGCAGACATATTATTATCTAGTCTAATCAAACCTATAGTACCAACAATATTTTGATGATTGTTTATTGCAAGCCAAAATTGCCCTCCACTATTCAAATAGTTATGTTCGATGTTCTCCAAATCAGGTTGATCATCTCTATCAATTTTTATATTAAATTCATTTTTTTGAATCGATAAAATAAACTCGATTAGCTCTTCCTTATAAGACCTATTATATTCAATTATGTTTATAGCCATTTTTATCTCCTTTTTCATTTAATTTAATTATAAAATGTGCGTTTAGTTTGTATCTAGTGTACTCAGTACAGCCTCAAATGAAGTTTCATTCCACTTGGCACTTAATAAAGACAAGTATTTTAGCAGTAATACAATAAAGTCCAATAAATTTCCCTAACTTCAATATCCACTTTTTAAAAAATGTATTTTTAATTAATAAAAAAACTCTCCCCAATTTCTATGGGAAGAGCTATATATTTAATGTCTAAACATTACTTTTATTTATTATGAAGGAATTAGAATCCCCAAGCACCTAAACCTTGTGCTTTGTATGCTTTAACAGCTGCGTTGATTTGTTGGTCAACAGTGTTTGTCGGACCCCAACCTGGCATAGTTTGGAATAAACCTGAAGCACCTGATGGGTTGTAAGCATTTACTTGACCATTTGATTCACGAGCGATGATTGCAGCCCATGTAGAAGCTGAAACACCAGTACGTTGAGCCATGATTTGAGCTGCTGATGAACCAGTAGCACCTGCAGTATTACCATTGCTTAATCTCACTGAACTTGAAGTAGTTGAAGTGCTGTAGTTATGGTAAGTTGGAGCTGAAACAGCTTCAACGTTTGAGTTACTTGATTGTGCATTGTAGCTTACTGATTGTACATCTGAACCTTGGTTGTATGAAGTAGTGTAGTCTGCACCTGCAACGTTTGAGAAACCAGCAGTTTGACCATTAGCTGCTTCATAGCTCCATGACCATGTAGTACCATTTGAAGTAAAGTTATATTGGAAACCATCTTTTACAAAGTGGATGTCATATGCACCATCTTTGATTGGAGCTGCATTTAATTGATCTTGGTGATTATGCGCTAAGTCAACTAAGTGTGCTTGATCAACGTTTACTTCAGCAGCGTGTGCTTGATGTCCTGTACCTGCTGCGTAACCTGTTACACCTAATGCCACTGCTAATGATGATGCCATAATTGTCTTTTTCATAGTAAAAAATCCTCCAGTAATAATTGTAAGTTTATGTTTTTAGTAATTATATTTTGAATTTGAATGTCGTAGTGCAAGTTTAAATTGTCTTTTATTTCTTTCAACGGTACTCACTATATCACAAAAAACCAGCCAGTAAATTACACTTTCTTTACAAAACATTACAATATCAAGTGTTATTTGTAATGTTGAAATATGGCTGTTTTATACTGTAATGTGAAATATGTGCCCTTTAGAATCCAATCAACCCTTGAAATAGTCTTTAACACATAAGATTTTTACTATATTTAGCTCAACTATTACAGCTTTCGTAATATTACAGATTGTATTTTTGTTACATAGCTGTAATATATCTGACATGTAACTTCTCTTATTTTCGTACATTAAACGCAATTAAAAAGCAATCAACACATATGTTTCTGCACATGTATTGATTGCTATTATTGTTGTATATTCAAAGTTTTAAAACACACATCTTTTGTGAATTATCTTATCTTTTATAAGCACAAATAAACTGCAACTCAATTATATTGCTAAACTTTATTCTCGCAATTCACAATAACATTAAATAATTTTTGGTCTAATATTTTCAAAAAACATACTGTCCTTATCCCATGAATTTAAAAATATCATTAGTATATAAACGAAACACTTTACGATAAATGATATCTGCAAGCCAAGCTGTTACAAATGGCACAACAAAGAACGCTACTACAATTAGTAAGACACTCAACCAAGCAGAATCAACCTCCATAAATTTAAATGCATTAATCGGTCCTACCATTCCTATAAAACCAAATCCAGCTGATTCTTTCGTTCCATGAATACCTACTAATGCTGATACCAAACCTGATACAATGGCTGTTGTCAATATTGGTAACATAAGAATTGGATATTTCACCATATTAGGTATCATCATTTTAACGCCTCCAAAGAAGACGGATAACGGCACCCCTAAACGATTCACTTTACTTGTACCAATTATCAATACTGCTT
>NZ_JACYHC010000838.1:0-1165 GCF_017152085.1 Staphylococcus sp. EG-SA-2 | reverse complement strand
AATTTATTTTCAAAAAACACTGTACATTATGCCAATATGAGCGTATAGTTGGTCTTACGTAATAAAAGCTCGTGAATTAAATTGTAGTGTATTTGTTTAGAATATCCTCTTTTTTAGTTATGAATTTGTTACAAATATTAAGTGCAAAAGCACATGGAGGTTTTCTATATGAATAACGGTACAGTAAAATGGTTTAACGCAGAAAAAGGTTTTGGTTTCATCGAACAAGAAAATGGCGGAGACGTATTCGTACATTTCTCAGGTATCGCTAGCGATGGCTACAAAACTTTAGAAGAAGGTCAAAAAGTTACTTTCGAAATCACTGAAGGTCAACGTGGAGACCAAGCAGTTAACGTACAAACTGTTTAATCTTACAAAATAAAACGACTCATTATAAATGAATCGCTTTGATTACCAACAAGGTTCTAAATCTTGTTGGTATTTTTTTATGCTATTTTGGATAATATGAGACAATACGATGATGATTTATAAAAACTTATTTGCCATATACACACTAAGGAAAATTATGAGGCTGAGTATACCAATTGCTGATATAATAGAAAGCGCATTTGTCATCGTATTTCTAGCTTTAGTCGTTTGTACTTCACTAGGATCTTTTCCATTCATAAAAGCAACAATTCGATCGTAGTTGTCCATTTTATGCACTTTTTTTAAATCTTCTATTTTCATAGATGCATAAAAACCTATTCCCAAAATGATTGCCACCGTTATACCCCAAGTCCAATTCCAATAAACAACTAAAGGTCCCATTAAAATTGCAGCTAATGTCATGAAAATAAGCATCACATATGTCCATAAGTTAAGACTTCGTTGCACTTTAATATCAGGTACAAATGGAATAGTCCCTTTTACTAAATCATCTAAAGTTACATTGAACAATTCGCACATCATTAATAAGTTATGTATGTCTGGTAAGCTTTTGTCATTTTCCCAATTAGAAATACTCTGCCTAGATACATATAACTTTTCAGCAAGATATTCTTGTGAATAACCATCTCGTTCCCTATACTTTTTAATTTGTTTACTCAGATTCAATTACATACGCCTCCAGTCAATTAGTACAATCATTACAATCAGACTATCAGATAAACTTAGTTAAAGTCACCTTTATGATTGACTAAATGTTTTGACATACGACAACATC
>NZ_JACYHC010000837.1:0-1168 GCF_017152085.1 Staphylococcus sp. EG-SA-2 | reverse complement strand
AATATTCAAATGTTTATAAAATTAAAGCAGAGAGATGTGAAATGATGGAGTATATAAAAAAAATTGCTTTGTACATGAGTGTATTACTTTTAATCATTTTTATTGGGGGATGTGGAAATATGAAAGATGAACAGAAAAAAGAGGAACAAACGAATAAAACAGATTCAAAAGAAGAACAAATCAAAAAGAGTTTTGCGAAAACGTTAGATATGTATCCAATTAAGAATCTCGAGGATCTATATGACAAAGAAGGATATCGAGATGGTGAGTTTAAAAAAGGTGATAAAGGTATGTGGACGATATATACAGATTTTGCCAAAAGTAATAAAGCAGACGAATTAAGTAATGAAGGTATGGTCTTATACTTAGATAGAAATACACGGACAGCAAAGGGACATTATTTTGTTAAGACATTTTATGAAAAGGATAAATTCCCAGATAGAAAAAAATATAAAGTTGAAATGAAAAATAATAAAATTATCTTATTAGACAAGGTAGAAGATCCAAAACTAAAAAAGAGAATAGAAAACTTTAAATTTTTCGGACAATATGCAAACCTTAAAGAATTGAAAAATTACAACAATGGTGATGTCTCAATTAATGAGAATGTTCCAAGTTATGACGCAAAATTTAAAATGAGCAATAAAGATGAAAATGTTAAGCAATTAAGAAGTCGTTATAATATTCCTACTGATAAAGCACCGGTATTAAAAATGCATATTGATGGTAATTTGAAAGGAAGTTCTGTGGGTTATAAAAAGTTGGAAATTGACTTTTCAAAAGGTGAAAAAAGCGATTTGTCAGTAATAGATTCATTAAATTTCCAGCCGGCGAAGGTGGATGAAGATGAAAGATAAATACAAAATAGATCCAGGACCTATTAAATATAATACTGAGGAAACTACAGCTATTTCTAAAATAAGTTATGAAATTGAAAATGCGAAATTATATGGAATTAAAAGTAAAACAATAGGTAGACAAATAGATCAATTAAAAGAAGCGAAAAAATTCCCTTCTAATCTTGAATATGTTGATAGTTATACTGATTCTCTTAATGGAGTAACAACTTCTGCTTTTTTAAATAAAGATACAGGCAAAGTAACTCTTGGGATGACTGGGACTAATATACAAGGCGAAGCCTTTAAAAAGTTAAAAGAAGGTGAATTTT
>NZ_JACYHC010000836.1:0-1168 GCF_017152085.1 Staphylococcus sp. EG-SA-2 | reverse complement strand
AATATTCAAATGTTTATAAAATTAAAGCAGAGAGATGTGAAATGATGGAGTATATAAAAAAAATTGCTTTGTACATGAGTGTATTACTTTTAATCATTTTTATTGGGGGATGTGGAAATATGAAAGAAGAACAGAAAAAAGAAGCAAATACAAATAAAACAGATTCAAAAGAAGAAAAAATCAAAAAGAGTTTTGCGAAAACGTTAGATATGTATCCAATTAAGAATCTCGAGGAACTATATGACAAAGAAGGCTATCGAGATGGCGAATTTGAAAAAGGTGACAAAGGGATGTGGACGATATATACAGATTTCGCCAAAAGTAATAAACCGGGTGAACTAAGTAATGAAGGCATGGTCTTGTACTTAGATAGAAACACACGCACAGCTAAGGGGTACTACTTTGTCAGGACGTTTTATCGCAAGGATAAATTACCTGATAGAAAAAATTATAAAGTTGAAATGAAAAATAATAAAATTATCTTATTAGACAAGGTAGAAGATCCAAATCTAAAAAAGAGAATAGAAAACTTTAAATTTTTCGGACAATATGCAAATCTTAAAGAATTGAAAAACTACAGCAATGGTGATGTCTCAATTAATGAGAATGTTCCAAGTTATGACGTGAAATATAAAATGAGTAATAAAGATGAAAATGTTAAGCAATTAAGAAGTCGTTATAATATTCCTACTGATAAATCACCGGTATTAAAAATGCATATTGATGGTAATTTGAAAGGAAGTTCCGTTGGAGATAGGAAGTTAGAAATTGATTTTTCGAAACGTGAAAATAGCCATTTATCAGTAATAGATTCTTTGGATTACCAGCCAGCGAAGGTGGATGAAGATGAAAGATAAATACAAAATAGATCCAGGGATTATTAAAAATAATACAGAGGAAACTACAGCTATTTCTAAAATCAGCTACGAAGTTGAAAATGCGAATTTATATGGAGCTGATAGTGAAGATATAACAAGACAAATAGAATATTTGAAAGCCAAAAAAAAATTCCCTTCTAATCTTGAATATGTTGATAGTTACACTGATTCTCTTAATGGAGTAACAACTTCTGCTTTTTTAAATAAAGATACAGGCAAAGTAACTCTTGGGATGACTGGGACTAATATACAAGGCGAAGCCTTTAAAAAGTTAAAAGAAGGTGAATTTT
>NZ_JACYHC010000835.1:0-1171 GCF_017152085.1 Staphylococcus sp. EG-SA-2 | reverse complement strand
CCTTTTAACACTAAACCAATTTTATATGTTTGGTTTGTAATTAAAGTTCTAGCAGCGGTATTAGGAAAATAATTCAATTCTTCCATAACTTTCTTCACTTTTGAAATTGTCGCTTCGCTAATACGTTGATTTCCTTTTATAACTCTTGAAACTGTCGAAGGAGAAACACCGGCTTTTAGTGCAACATCTTTAATCGTAACCATTTAATCACCTCCTGTTAATTTCTGCATCGGAAAACGCTTCCAACCACTGTATAATACCAGTTTAGTCACACTTTCTAAAAAAGTCAAAAGATTTGTGCAAACGATTGCATAAAACGATAAAAATAAAACCTTCATACTGAAATTCAATCCGAAAATCAATATATAGGTTTGTATAAATATTAAAATCGATTGTTTAGTCACTAACTGCAAAATAGTTACCTTGGCCATCTTGAAAATTAAATACACGTTGACCATTCATTTCTACTATATCATGCCCAGTTAAACCTAAATCATTTAATTTTGAGTATAATGCATCAAAGTTTTTCTCTTTAAACATTAAAGATGGTGTTCCTAGGTTCACTTCCGGGCTATACTTTTCAATAAATTCTTTTGCCATAATCGTCAATGACGTTTCAGCATCTTTCGTAGGTGATACTTCAACTGCAACATAGTCCTCAGCTAACGGTGTTTCACTTACAACAACAAATTCTAAAGTTTCTGTCCAAAATGCTTTCGCTTTGTCAACATCATCAACATATAACATAACTTGATTTAACTTTTCCATAAGTTAATACCTCTATTTCTCTATAGTACATGCTATCATAACACAGTAAATATTTTATTACTTCACAAAATGCTTAAAAATATGGCGGGATGCTTTTAAGGTAATAGATATTGCTTGTGTAATTTTTTATAGGTTGTAGCTACTCTATCACACTCTCTTTTATATTTATCAAAAGATATAAAAAAGGATAGTATCTTTCAACTATCCTTTAATCAATATTATTCTTCAATCCATTGTGTATGGAATACGCCTTCTTTATCTTTTCTTTCGTACGTATGAGCACCGAAGTAGTCACGTTGTGCTTGAATTAAGTTTGCAGGTAAATCAGCTGCACGGTAACTATCATAGTAATTAATACTTGATGAGAAACCAGGTGTTGGTACACCATTTTGAACACCAGTTG
>NZ_JACYHC010000834.1:0-1176 GCF_017152085.1 Staphylococcus sp. EG-SA-2 | reverse complement strand
AGTGAAATCATTTAACAGCGAGAATAATCAACCAGGAGGATGACTTAATGAATTTATTCAGACAACAAAAATTTAGTATCAGAAAATTTAATGTCGGTATTTTTTCAGCTTTAATTGCCACTGTTACATTTATATCTATTAACCCGACAACAGCGTCTGCAGCAGAGCAAAATCAGCCTGCACAAAATCAACCAGCACAACCAGCTGATGCCAATGCACAGCCTAACGCAAATGCTGGTGCTCAAGCTAATCCTGCAGCACAACCAGCTGCACCTGCGAACCAAGGACAACCAGCAGCACAACCAGCAAACCAAGGTGGACAGGCTAATCCAGCAGGAGGCGCAGCACAACCAGTAGGAGGCGCAGCACAACCGGCAGCAGGTACAGCACAACCAGCTGGACAAGGTAATCAAGCTGATCCAAATAACGCTGCACAAGCACAACCTGGAAATCAAGCAGCACCGGCAAACCAAGCAGGACAAGGAAATAACCAAGCAACACCGGCAAATCAAACACAGCCAGCGAATGCTCCAGCAGCGCAACCAGCAGCACCTGTAGCAGCAAACGCACAAACTCAAGATCCAAATGCTAGCAATACTGGTGAAGGCAGTATTAATACAACATTAACGTTTGATGATCCTGCCATATCAACAGATGAGAATAGACAGGATCCAACTGTAACTGTTACAGATAAAGTAAATGGTTATTCATTAATTAACAACGGTAAGATTGGTTTCGTTAACTCAGAATTAAGACGAAGCGATATGTTTGATAAGAATAACCCTCAGAACTATCAAGCTAGGGGAAATGTAGCTGCATTAGGTCGTGTGAATGCAAATGATTCTACAGATCATGGTAACTTTAACGGTATTTCAAAAACTGTTAATGTAAAACCAGATTCAGAATTAATTATCAACTTTACTACTATGCAAACGAATAGTAAGCAAGGTGCAACAAATTTAGTTATTAAAGATGCTAAGAAAAATACTGAATTAGCAACTGTAAATGTAGCTAAGACTGGTACTGCACACTTATTTAAAGTACCAACAGATGCTGATCGTTTAGATTTACAATTTATTCCTGACAATACAGCAGTTGCTGATGCTTCAAGAATTACAACAAATAAAGATGGTTATAAATACTATTCATTCATTGATAATGTAGGTCTATTCTCAG
>NZ_JACYHC010000833.1:0-1183 GCF_017152085.1 Staphylococcus sp. EG-SA-2 | reverse complement strand
AGTTGGTTTCGTCATGATTCTATTTGCATTTAAAACTCAATTCGGGCATGCCAGTTTCACAAATTTATATGAACACGGCATATTCGCTAAAGGTGCTTCTGGATTCTTTATGTCTTTCCAAATGGCACTATTCTCATTTGTAGGAATTGAAATGATTGGTGTTACAGCTGGGGAAACAAAAGATCCAGTTAAAACAATTCCAAAAGCAATTAACAGTGTACCCATTAGAATTTTAATATTTTACGTTGGGGCGTTAGCGGTTATCATGTCTATTATCCCTTGGCAGCAAGTTGATCCTGATAACAGTCCATTCGTAAAATTATTCGCATTGATCGGTATTCCGTTTGCTGCGGGCTTGATTAATTTTGTAGTATTAACCGCTGCTGCTTCATCATGTAATAGTGGTATATTCTCAAATAGCCGTATGCTTTTCGGTTTATCAAGTCAACAACAAGCACCTCCGAACTTTTCTAAGACGAATAAATATGGCGTTCCACATGTTGCAATCTTTGCTTCATCAGCATTATTACTTGTGGCAGCATTACTAAACTATATTTTCCCAGATGCGACAAAAGTATTTACGTATGTGACTACCATCTCTACAGTGTTATTTTTAGTTGTATGGGGTCTGATTATCATTGCATATATCAATTATAGTCGTAAAAACCCAGATCTACATAAAAATGCTACGTACAAACTATTAGGTGGTAAATATATGGGCTACTTAATATTTGTATTCTTCATTTTTGTGTTCGGGTTATTATTTATTAATGTTGATACAAGACGTGCAATTTATTTTATTCCGATTTGGTTTATACTTTTAGCATTTATGTACTTAAGATATAAACGTATCGCTGCTAAATCAAATAAATAACAACAAGTTTTACCCCTGTTGAATATACTAAAGTTCAACAGGGGTTTTTATATGCAACTTATAATATTAAATTGCGTACTTGGCTCAAAACTTTTACTTTCTCATCTATTTAATAATGTATCATTTCAGAAATACATCCATACTTCTATTTTATAATAAATTTCCAAAGTAATATGAGTGAAAGTTTGAAGGTGATAATGTACATGTATAAAAGATATAAACATTTATATAGATTGCCATTCATACACTATCATTATCAAATAACCTATTAATTACGTCATAAAATACCAGATGAACCAAAAAACGCCT
>NZ_JACYHC010000832.1:0-1184 GCF_017152085.1 Staphylococcus sp. EG-SA-2 | reverse complement strand
TCTAAACTTTCATCTCTTACATAAGCTATCTGTACACCATAATCTTTTCCAAATCGAATTTTCCCACTTTTATTACCATCATATACAGACCAATTGTCTAATTGTCTTAAGATGTTTGAAATCTTTCTAATTTCCATAGATCCTCTACTATCTCCCTTATCTTTACCAAAACATTCAACAAACACTTCAAGCGCACAGACTTTATTTCTTTTAACGTAATCTACATTTCCTGTTGGTAACATATCAACATCACCTTGATAAAATCGTCTTCGTTCAAAGATAGTTAAGTCATCCCAATTGCTAGGAATTGGTGTGTTAAGATATTCATCAATAATGCCTGTATATGGAGATTCCTCAGTATGTTTGCTTTGTATTGAACGCATTTCTTCTTCTAGTTCAGGGTTAAGGAATAAATCTTCTCCTTGTTCATAATAGTGTTTAGCTTCTGCCCAAATTTGGTCAATCTCATCTTTGGTTAGTTTAGACCAGTTCACTTCAACTCTCTCTGGATTTACAGTCATTGGCCAAAAACGTCTTCCACCAGTTTCATCTCTTAAGAAATCAACTTTATTAGTTGTACCAATGAAAATACATTGCCTTGGAAAATCTTCAATATAATGCCCATAAGCAACACGAAATCGGTCAACTTGTTTAGATATGAAATGCTTAATAGCTTCAACTTCAGCTTTTCTTGTAGCTGCAAGTTCTGCCATTTCCATTAGCCAAACGCCTTGTAAGGCCTCATAAGCTTCTTTACCTGTAACAGAAACTAAACTGTCAGAAAACCATGCACCACCTAATTTTTTTAGCAAAGCAGATTTACCTACACCTTGAGGACCATAAAGTGTAAGCATATAGTCAAATTTACATCCAGGCTCCATTACTCGAGCAATTCCAGCAGTCAATGCTTTTTTGGTAGTTGTTCTATTCACTTCAGTATCTTCAACACCTAAGTATTTGATAAATAACTTTTCAAGACGTTTATGTCCATCCCACGATATTTTATTTAGATAATCCCTTACTGGATGATAAGCATTTTGCATTGCTACGCTTATAATGGCATCTTTTGTTTTACCTGAATGGTGTATGTCATAAATCTTTTCGATATAACTTCTTAAACTGCTATCATCACCGTCTTGCCATTGACGTGTCTTAAAATTAGTATTCCATGGCACTTTCCCTAA
>NZ_JACYHC010000831.1:0-1189 GCF_017152085.1 Staphylococcus sp. EG-SA-2 | reverse complement strand
GTTAAACTAAGAGGTTAGGCGATTTTATTGTGACAAGAGACTGAAGAGCTTTTAGTAAATAATTTAAATTAAAATAATTAAACTTTATGAAAATGGTAAGCCTAGAAACGAAATTATACGAGAATATAATCTAACATCATTAACTCTCTCAAATTAGACAAAACAAAACCAAAATACTGAGTCATTCAATCATCAAGACAGTTTAACTGGAAATGATAATTTAATAATGTGCACTTTTGATTGTTTAAACATGTACAATTTTTAAAAACCTATAGATAATTTTATTGAGATGAACAACAATGAAATTATCTTTAGACATAAATACTGATTTTGAAGTTACTACTCTTACAGATTTACCAAAATTAAAAATTGTCATGGAGAACTTAAACATGAAAATAAACAAAAGTGAAATAGCGAGACACATGGGTGTTTATAGAAGAACAGTTGATAAATATTTAAATGGCTTTGAGCCAACCAAAAAGAGAAATCGTCAGTCTATTATTGACAAGTATTATCCTATCATCGAAAAATTACTTTCAGACTCTAGTGAACAAAAGTTCTACTATAAGCTTATTCTTTGGCAATATTTGAAAGATAAACATGGATTAACCTGTGCATATTCTACATTTAGAGCTTATATCCTTAAACATGATGAATTTAATCGTTATTTTATGAAAGGTTATCAACGGTTGTCGCCTAAAGGCAAAACGAGATTCGAGACAAAAGCCAGTCATCAAGCACAGTTTGACTGGAAAGAAGGCATTAACTTTAAAACGAAGGATAATCAAATGGTCCTTTAGAAGGGATAAACAACAAAATAAAATTAATTAAACGTACATCTTTTGGTTAAGGAAGTTATAATCATTTGCGAAATCGAATATTATTATGTTCAAAACTTTACGCTCCAAAAAGTAAAAAGGAAGCTAAGCAATGTTTAGTTGCCTAACTTCCGATATTGAACTCATCAGGCCAATTTGGCATAGAGCCTTTTTTAGTTCTTGATGTTTCTCTTTAAAACCTTGCATATTTTACAAAGAGAAAGATTAGCAGTATAATTGAGATAACGAAAATAAGTATTTACTTATACACCAATCCCCTCACTATTTGCGGTAGTGAGGGGATTTTTATTGGTGCGGCTATATGTCACCTATTTTGTATTGCGTCTACTTAGCCAATAAGAAAAAAACGC
>NZ_JACYHC010000830.1:0-1194 GCF_017152085.1 Staphylococcus sp. EG-SA-2 | reverse complement strand
ACGGAAGGATGTAATTATTATGACAACCAACACAGTTACATTACAAACAGCACATATTGTAAGTTTAGGAGATATCGAAGAAGCTAAAGCAAGCATTAAACCATTTATTCGTCGAACACCTCTAATTAAATCAATGTATTTAAGCCAAAGTATAACTAAAGGGAATGTATTTCTAAAATTAGAAAATATGCAATTCACAGGATCTTTTAAATTTAGAGGCGCTAGCAATAAAATTAATCACTTAACAGATGAACAAAAAGAAAAAGGCATTATCGCAGCATCTGCTGGGAACCATGCACAAGGTGTTGCTTTAACAGCTAAATTATTAGGCATTGATGCAACTATCGTAATGCCTGAAACAGCACCACAAGCGAAACAACAAGCAACAAAAGGCTATGGGGCAAAGGTTATTTTAAAAGGTAAAAACTTTAACGAAACTAGACTTTATATGGAAGAATTAGCGAAAGAAAATGGCATGACAATCGTTCATCCATATGACGATAAGTTTGTAATGGCAGGCCAAGGAACAATTGGTTTAGAAATTTTAGATGATATTTGGAATGTGAATACAGTCATCGTACCAGTTGGCGGTGGAGGATTAATTGCAGGTATTGCCACCGCATTAAAATCATTTAACCCTTCAATTCATATTATCGGTGTTCAATCTGAGAATGTTCATGGTATGGCTGAGTCTTTCTATAAGAGAGATTTAACTGAACATCGAGTGGATAGCACGATAGCAGATGGTTGTGATGTAAAAGTTCCTGGTGAACAAACATATGAAGTAGTTAAACATTTAGTAGATGAATTTATTCTTGTTACTGAAGAAGAAATTGAACATGCTATGAAAGATTTAATGCAGCGTGCCAAAATTATTACTGAAGGTGCAGGCGCATTACCAACAGCTGCAATTTTAAGTGGAAAAATAAACAATAAATGGCTTGAAGATAAAAATGTTGTTGCTTTAGTTTCAGGCGGGAATGTTGACTTAACTAGAGTTTCAGGTGTCATTGAACATGGACTGAATATTGCAGATACAAGCAAGGGTGTGGTAGGTTAAAACATTTAATCTTAAAAATGAGGTGTAATTATGTCAAATGGTAAAGAATTACAAAAAAATATAGGTTTCTTCTCAGCGTTTGCTATTGTTATGGGGACAGTTATTGGTTCAGGAGTATTCTTTAAAATATCAAA
>NZ_JACYHC010000829.1:0-1206 GCF_017152085.1 Staphylococcus sp. EG-SA-2 | reverse complement strand
ACATGTCGCAGTTGTTGAACAAGTATATAAAAACGGTAGTATTAAAGTTTCAGAATACAACTTTTATCGCCCATTAAAATACAATACACGTGTACTAAGCAAAAAGGCAGCACGTAACTTTAACTATATTTACTAATCAAAAAACTTCTATCACGAACGCTTCAATTTCCTGTATGCGTGTGATAGAAGTTTTTATTTTTTGTTCATATTAATTTATCTAAGCGCTACGATGGACTGACTTAAACTTTTCTTTAAAATCGCTATTCGCCATTTACTATTGTTGTCTAATTTCTTGTAAAATGCGTTCAGCTACTTGTGTATTCGCACGGGGTTCTTGCTTCAATGCTTCAGCTACTTGCGCAATTTCATCACCTTTTGCACCTACAACAATAGCTAAAGATTTATATTGCAAGCTCATATGGCCTTGCTGGATACCTTCGGAAACGAGCGCGCGACATGCTGCAAAGTTCTGTGCTAAACCAACGGCAGCAACTACATGACCTAATTCTTGTGCTGAATCTACATTTAGCAATTCTAAAGAAGCTTTAGCAATTGGTAATACTTTTGTACCACCGCCAACGATTGCCAATGTCATAGGCACTTCTATTGTACCAATTAAACGTTGACGTTTTTGATCGTATCTCCATGTTGCAATACCACGATACTGTCCGTCACGACTCGCGTATGCATGCGCACTTGCTTCTGCACCACGCGTATCATTTCCTGTTGCTAAAACAACGGCATGTATGCCATTCATAACACCTTTATTATGTGTTGCAGCACGATGAATATCAACTTGTGCCAATACAGAAGCACGTTCCATTCGTTTGGCAACCTCTTCTCCAGTTCTCTCGCCCCTTGCTAAATCTTTAACGTCAATTTCGCCTTGAACTTTAACAACGGACGCTGTTGCATGATTGGATAAAATACTCATTAAAATGTCGCTTTGTGGAGATTCATTTTTTAAAAATGCAGTTATGGCCTCTAAAATCGTATTAAGCATATTAGCGCCCATAGCATCTTTCGTATCAACAAATACTTTTAAAGATAGTAACTGTTGCTCAGGAAATGTATCAATAGCTATACGTTGGTAACCACCACCACGCGCTTTAATAGAAGGATATGCCTCATCCGCAATTTTATGAATTTGCTTTTCTAAAGCTTTAATGTCTGCTGATAATTTTTCAGTATCGTCAACGCCATCAA
>NZ_JACYHC010000828.1:0-12867 GCF_017152085.1 Staphylococcus sp. EG-SA-2 | reverse complement strand
TTATATTGGCAGTAGTTGACTGAACGAAAATGCGCTTGTAACAAGCTTTTTTCAATTCTAGTCAGGGGCCCCAACAAAGAGAAATTGGATTCCCAATTTCTACAGACAATGCAAGTTGGGGTGTGGGTCCCAACACAGAGAATTTCGAAAAGAAATTCTACAGGCAATGCGAGTTGGGGTGGGACGACGAAATAAATTTTACGAAAATATCATTTCTGTCCCACTCCCATGGTGCCAATTAGCATAAGGTACTTAAATTAAGCATATCTGCTGTCTAGCAGTCGATAAATCATTAGAACTTCGTATAGTATATGACTTTTAATTTGATTTTCACCACTAATTTCAAGTGCTTTTATAGTCGAACGTAAAGTTTCTACAGAATCATCTTCTCTCTTAAAAGTACCATCATAAAATATATCTTTGATGCTACTACTAATTTTTAGCAATGCCATTTTTTCGTCACCTGAAAAGTTAACACGAGTATTTTTAGGCAAGTAAATGATATTTGATAAATGAGCGATAAACAAACGATTCGTATATGCACGTTTAGTTAATTGATTGAGTAATTTCCAATCACATTCTTTTTTCTTATGATAGCTTAATTCATCACGTTGATAACTTATTAACGTTTCAACTTGATTGTTTAAATTGAAAATATTTTTATATGCTTTTTCGCTTTTATCAGATTGCAGTCTTGATAAGATAAGTTCTTGGCAGCGATTGTAAAATAATTTATACATCAAGGCATCTGTCTTACTTAATTTTTCTTCGACCTGACCATAATACTTAGGTGGAAACACCATGAAGTTAATTAAACCTGATGTCACGAGTCCAATAATTGCTGTCAATGTTCGAGACAAAAAGTTGAATATGTAGGCATCATGAATACCTGGAATCATAGCTAATGATGTTAGTACAGCGACATTCGTACCAACTTGCAATTTGAGTTTTGTACAGAATAAAATCGTGAACGTTGCACTCAATGCATATGTAAAAGGTGATTGATCGCCGAATAAATATGTAAATAATACTGCAAAGCCTGCACCAATTACCGTAGCAGGTAATCTACGATAACCTTTAATAAGTGATGCCTTGGCAGTTGGTTCAATTGTGACTACAGCTGTTAAAATGGCATAGATGGGTGTTAAATCTAGTGCCATACAAAAGACAGCTGTTAAAAAAATGGCAATACCAGTTTTAATTGTTCTGGCACCAATTAAATGTTTATACCATTGATCGTTCATTTTTTAACCTCTAATCATCGTAAAATCTTAGCGAGCGCTTTATAATAATAGTATCGTACATTGGAAAAGTTCATGTATGTAAAATATTTGAAATAATCATACTTAAGCATTACTTTGATTTTCATATACATTAATCAAAGTTCTGGGCTCCACAATGTTATATTGTTAGTAGTTGACTGAAATAAAATGCACTTGTAACAAGCATTTTTCAATTATAGTCCGGGGCCCCAACACAGAAGCTGACGAAAAGTCAGCTTACAATAATGTGCAAGTTGGGGTGTGGGCCCCAACACAGAAGCTGACGAAAAGTCAGCTTACGATAATGTGCAGGTTGGCGGGGCCCCAACATAGAGAAATTGGATCTACAATTTCTACAGGCAATGCAAGTTGGGGTACAACGATAAAGAAATATTTTTTCTTTATCACACTATGTCTCACTCACTTTCCAAAATACTAAAGTAACATCTTTAGTATATCAAAGAATTTTTGCTATAATAAGTTATAATTATATAAAAAAGGAACGGGATAAAATGATTGTAAAAACAGAAGAAGAATTACAAGCGTTAAAAGAAATTGGATACATATGCGCTAAAGTGCGCAATACAATGCAAGCTGCAACCAAACCAGGTATCACTACGAAAGAGCTTGATAATATTGCGAAAGAGTTATTTGAAGAATACGGTGCTATTTCTGCGCCAATTCATGATGAAAATTTTCCTGGTCAAACGTGTATTAGTGTCAATGAAGAGGTGGCACATGGGATTCCAAGTAAGCGTGTCATTCGTGAAGGAGATTTAGTAAATATTGATGTATCGGCTTTGAAGAATGGCTATTATGCAGATACAGGCATTTCATTTGTCGTTGGAGAATCAGATGATCCAATGAAACAAAAAGTATGTGACGTAGCAACGATGGCATTTGAGAATGCAATTGCAAAAGTAAAACCGGGTACTAAGTTAAGTAACATTGGTAAAGCGGTGCATAATACAGCTAGACAAAATGATTTGAAAGTCATTAAAAACTTAACAGGTCATGGCGTTGGTTTATCATTACATGAAGCACCAGCACATGTACTTAATTACTTTGATCCAAAAGACAAAACATTATTAACTGAAGGTATGGTATTAGCTATTGAACCGTTTATCTCATCAAATGCATCATTTGTTACAGAAGGTAAAAATGAATGGGCTTTTGAAACGAGCGATAAAAGTTTTGTTGCTCAAATTGAGCATACGGTTATCGTGACTAAGGATGGTCCGATTTTAACGACAAAAATTGAAGAAGAATAGTTCAACATATACTAAGACTAAAGTATGAACATCATTTAGTTCCGGAGCCTATTCATATTGGTTTCGGAACTGTTTTATAATAATTAAGAACACAATCAATGCGTCATTTCAAAAATATGTTGTAATAAAGTAGTTTTTAAGCAAACATATCATCGACATCAACGAAGATACATAGCGCATTTGGTATTTTAAAACTTATTATAAAAGGTGATAGTTATGAACTATGTTGAACGTTATATTGAACAGTTTTTGAGAGCAACAGTAAGAAATAATATCAAGCACTACCTTTTAATGCTAGATGAAAAAATGAAAAATTTAGATGATTATATGCGTTATTTAATTACTAAAAAAGAACAACTTAGCAAGTTAATTGACAGTCTAATGCTAACATTAGAAAATAAATATATTGATATTGCTGAAGCATTTCAAATTCAATGTGCAAGAGAAATCAATAATCAAGAAATTGAAAATATTAAATCAGAGTTGAATAAAGTTGAAGCATATTATGCACAAATTGAAACTCAAATTCAACAAACTTCAACTGAAAAAATAGCAACAGAAAAAACATCGTATCTAATAAATTATATGAACGCTGTGGCATAGAAAGGCGGCGAAACATGACACACAAATATATATCAACGCAAATGTTGATCATTTTTACTGCATTAATGATTATTGCCAATTTTTACTACATATTTTTTGAAAAAATTGGCTTTTTACTCGTTCTATTATTGGGATGTGTATTAGTTTATGTAGGATATCTTTATTTTCATAAAATACGTGGCCTTTTAGCGTTTTGGATAGGCGCGCTATTAATTGCATTCACATTATTGTCTAATAAGTATACAATCATCATCTTGTTCGTCTTTTTATTACTACTTATTGTGCGTTATTTAATACATAAATTTAAACCAAAAAAAGTAGTTGCGACGGATGAGGTTATGACTTCACCATCTTTTATTAAACAAAAGTGGTTTGGTGAGCAACGTACACCAGTTTATGTATATAAGTGGGAAGATGTCCAAATTCAACATGGAATTGGCGACCTACATATTGACTTAACAAAAGCTGCAAATATTAAGGAAAATAATACCATTGTTGTTAGACACATTTTAGGTAAAGTGCAGGTTATATTGCCGGTTAATTACAATATTAATTTACATGTAGCTGCTTTTTATGGAAGTACTTACGTGAATGAAAAATCATATAAAGTTGAAAATAACAATATTCATATTGAAGAAATGATGAAACCGGATAACTATACAGTTAATATCTACGTATCAACGTTTATCGGAGACGTAGAGGTGATTTATCGATGAACCACTACATTAGAACAATTGGTTCAATGCTCATCTTAGTATATAGCATGCTAGCTGCATTTCTATTCATCGATAAAGTTTTTGTAAATATCATCTATTTTCAAGGTATGTTTTATACACAAATATTCGGAATACCAGTCTTTTTATTTTTAAATCTCATCATCATATTATTGTGTATTATTGTTGGTTCGGTACTCGCATACAAAATCAATCAGCAAAATGATTGGATTAAGACGCAAATTGAGCGTTCAATGGAAGGCGAAACAGTTGGCATTAATGATCAAAATATAGAAATATATAGTGAAACGTTAGATTTATACCATACACTCGTACCTTTAAATCAAGAATTGCATAAGTTGCGACTTAAAACTCAAAACTTAACCAATGAAAATTATAATATTAATGATGTGAAAGTTAAAAAGATTATTGAAGATGAACGTCAAAGACTAGCTCGAGAACTTCACGATTCTGTTAGTCAGCAACTTTTTGCGGCAAGTATGATGCTTTCTGCTATCAAAGAAACGAAGTTAGAACCACCATTAGACCAACAAATTCCGATTTTAGAGAAAATGGTTCAAGATTCGCAGTTAGAAATGCGTGCTTTGCTGTTACATTTAAGACCGCTTGGTTTAAAAGACAAATCTTTAGGTGAGGGTATTAAAGATTTAGTTATTGATTTACAAAAAAAAGTGCCGATGAAAGTTGTGCATGAAATACAAGATTTTAAAGTGCCTAAAGGTATTGAAGATCATTTGTTCAGAATTACACAGGAAGCAATTTCGAATACATTGCGTCATTCAAACGGTACAAAAGTGACAGTAGAATTGTTTAATAAAGACGATTATTTATTGTTGAGAATTCAAGACAATGGTAAAGGTTTTAATGTTGATGAAAAATTAGAACAAAGTTATGGACTTAAAAATATGCGTGAAAGAGCTTTGGAAATTGGTGCAACGTTCCATATTGTATCATTGCCAGATTCAGGTACACGTATCGAGGTGAAAGCACCTTTAAATAAGGAGGATTCGTATGACGATTAAAGTATTGTTTGTGGATGATCATGAAATGGTACGTATAGGAATTTCAAGTTATCTATCAACGCAAAGTGATATTGAAGTAGTTGGTGAAGGCGCTTCTGGTAAAGAAGCAATTGCCAAAGCCCATGAGTTGAAGCCAGATTTAATTTTAATGGATTTACTTATGGAAGACATGGATGGTGTAGAAGCGACGACTCAGATTAAAAAAGATTTACCGCAAATTAAAGTATTAATGTTAACTAGTTTTATTGAAGATAAAGAGGTATATCGTGCATTAGATGCAGGTGTCGATAGTTACATTTTAAAAACAACAAGTGCAAAAGATATCGCCGATGCAGTTCGTAAAACTTCTAGAGGAGAATCTGTTTTTGAACCGGAAGTTTTAGTGAAAATGCGTAACCGTATGAAAAAGCGCGCAGAGTTATATGAAATGCTTACAGAACGAGAAATGGAAATATTATTATTGATTGCGAAAGGTTACTCAAATCAAGAAATTGCTAGTGCATCGCATATTACTATTAAAACGGTTAAGACACATGTGAGTAACATTTTAAGTAAGTTAGAAGTGCAAGATAGAACACAAGCTGTCATCTATGCATTCCAACATAATTTAATTCAATAGTTCGTATCGAATTAAGAAAAGTTACTTACGCCAATCACAATATAACATCAAATAGACACCAAAAAACAGAGGTCTTCGCAATCATTAGCGAAAACCTCTGTTTTGTTGGTGTTTAGTCTTTTTTAAGCTTATCAACGATTTTGTCTTTTATATTTTTATCATCTTCTGGATAGGTATCACTAGGATGTTCATCAACATGATACGTACGTTGATGTGTTGCATTACTATCTTCATCATATTCGTATCTAGTGTTCTCATTATAATGATTTTTATTATTGTCATCATGTTCTAATGCTGCTTCTTCAGGTGTTTTACCTTTAATTACACTACGCTGATGAATGATTGCATTGATTTCAGCACCGACAATTATAATAAAACTTGTGATATATAACCATAGTAACAAAATGATGATACCCGCGATACTGCCATATGTTTTAGAATAGTTACCAAAATTTGAAATATACCAACCAAAACCAAATGAACCAGCTAACCAAATAATTGAAGTAAATACTGCACCTGGTAATACTGACTTAAGCTTCGTTTTAACGTTAGGTGCAACCGAATATAACACGATAAATACGATAAATATAATAATGATTGGTAACACAATTCTAATAAGGTTAAAAATCCATTTCACTTGTTCGTCAAATCCAAGTGGACCGAATAGGAAATGACTAATTACAGAACCAAGCGTTGGTAATGCTAGAGCAACTACAAACACAACGCCCATAACTACAGTGAAGACAACACTTAGTAGTTTTAAAACGATTCCATTACGGCTATCTTCTACATCGTAAGCAACATTGAAAGAATTCATAATTGCAGTCATTCCATTTGAAGCTGACCAAATTGCTAAAATCAAACCGATAGATAATAAGCCACCACTGGAGTTTTGAGTTATATCACCAATTACACTCTTAATTAGAGTAGATGTTTCAGCGGGTGCATTGCTTAACATATTAGTAATTTGACTCTGCTTAATATTGAAAAATGGTAATAATGTTAATAGGAAAAGCAACATAGGGAACATAGCAAGTACGAAATGGTAAGTCATTTGCGCTGCTAGTCCTGAGGCATCATCTTTTCCTATGCGATAGATGAGATATGATAAGAAATTAGAGTCTTTCTTATATTTTGCAGGTTTATTTAATCTTGATAAGAAGAAAACCTGATCATCTTTTTTAGGTTTCTTAGATTGGAATTGTTGAGGTTCAATATATGTACGATCAACATCAATTTTGGGATTACTTTTATTTTTCTTTTTTGACTCCTCTTGCGCTTCCTTAACAGAATTAAGGTATTTTGAAGAAGAGTGATCCTTTTTCGACATGTGCACTCCTTAACCTTTCTCTATGTAATGTTTTATAAAGTAACTATTAGTATTTATCCAATTATAAAAAAACTAAACAATGATATGCTTTAAAAATGATAATATTATAGAAATTAATTGATTTAAATCTTTCATAGGCTATTTTGATTTAAAATTAAAACAAAGGCAATACTGAAACAATGTAGTTTGGCCAATCATTGTATTATCATTTAATAATGATAACTATGAAAGGCGTACACCAAATTGTTAAGTATTGCCTTATAAAAACAAAATCATCTTAGCGTTGATTTTTTCTATTAACAAATGTTTCTTTCGCATCCTTTAATGAACGTTCTAATTCAGGATTATTACGACGAATTTCTTCAACAACATCTTTCCAGTATAAAACTTCGTCTTTAATCTTGCTGACTTTAGAAGGCTTACGAGTGCGGTTACCATTTTTTGCATCTTTAACTGATTGAACTAAAGCTTGACGTGTAGATTTATCAGCTAAACTAATTGCACCACCAATTACGGCACCAATTAAAATACCAGGAACAAATTTATTTTCCATAAAAAACTACCCCTCTTTCAAATTTGCATCTTTTACGATGTAGTCTATTAAATTATCACAAGATGATAATACCATGTCGTATACACCTTCAAAATTATTCGTGTAGTATGGATCTGGTACATCACTCTCTTCCATATTACTAAATTCTAACAGTTTGAACAATTGTCCCTTAAGATTAGGATTGATAGATTTAATATTATCAACGTTACTTTGATCCATAGCCACAATGTAATCAAAATCATCTGTCGCTTCGAATAATTCACTAATCATGCCATCAAATGGAATATTGTGTTTGTTGAGAATTTTTTGTGTACCTTCATGAGGCGGCTCTCCTAAATTCCAGCTACCAGTACCTCTTGAATGTACTTTAATATCATGAATATTTCTGTCTTTAAGTCTTTGTCGCATGATTGCTTCTGCCATTGGAGAACGACATATATTGCCAAGACAGACAAATGCTACATCTACCATTTTGATTCCTCCAAACTATGTAGTTATATCCCCATTTTATAGCGACTTTAAACAATAAGAAAGCAGATTATATAAAATTCTATTAAAGTTTATTAAATTGTGATACTTTGATAACATAACTATTATTAGAGGTGAACATTGTGGCTATGACAAATGAAGAGAAAGTATTAGCTATTAGAGAGAAGTTAAATATTGTTAATCAAGGATTATTAGATCCTGAAAAATATAAAAATGCAAATGAAGAAGAATTAACAGATATATATGATTTTGTTCAATCAAGAGAAAGATTGTCGCCAAGTGAAGTGACAGCTATTGCTGACGCTTTAGGACAATTGCGACACGACTAGGAGTGGGAATTTTGACTAATTACAAAGAAAAGTTACAACAATACGCTGAACTATTAGTTAAGGTTGGTATGAATGTTCAACCAAAACAGCCAGTATTTATTAGATCATCAGTAGAAACATTAGAATTAACGCATTTAATTGTAGAAGAAGCATATCATTGTGGCGCTTCAGATGTACGTGTTGTATATAGCGATCCAACCTTAAAACGCTTAAAATTTGAAAATGAATCTGTGGAACATTTTGCTAATCATGAGATAAAATCATATGATGTTGAAGCGAGAATGGATTACGTTAAACGTGGCGCTGCTAATTTAGCACTTATTAGTGAAGATCCTGATTTAATGGATGGTATCGATAGCCAAAAATTACAAGCATTTCAACAACAAAACGCACGCGCATTTAAAGGATATATGGAAAGTGTACAAAAAAATCAATTTCCATGGGTCGTAGCTGCTTTTCCATCTAAAGCTTGGGCGAAGAGAGTATATCCTGAACTATCTGTAGAAGAAGCATATATTAAGTTTATTGACGAGGTATTTGATATTGTGCGAATTGATGGTAACGATCCAGTTGAAAATTGGCGTCAACACATCGCTAATTTAAGTGTTTACGCTCAAAAGTTACAACAAAAAAATTACCATGCGTTGCATTATGTATCTGAAGGTACTGATTTAACAGTAGGTTTAGCGAAAAATCATATCTGGGAAGATGCTACAAGTTATGTTAACGGCGAGGAACAAGCTTTTATTGCTAATATACCAACTGAAGAAGTATTTACAGCACCAGATCGAAATAGAGTAGATGGATATGTTACTAATAAATTGCCTTTAAGTTATAATGGAACGATTATCGATCAATTTAAATTGATGTTTAAAGATGGAGAAATTATTGATTTTTCAGCTGAAAAAGGTGAAGCGGTATTGAAAGATTTAATCAATACCGATGAAGGTTCAAGAAGATTAGGTGAAGTAGCGTTAGTACCTGATGATTCACCGATATCAAATCGTAATACCATTTTTTACAATACTTTATTTGATGAAAATGCAGCATGTCATTTAGCGATTGGATCTGCTTACGCCTTTAATATTCAAGGTGGAACGGAAATGACTGTTGAGGAAAAGATTGCAAGCGGATTAAATGATTCAAACGTACATGTCGATTTCATGATTGGTAGTAGTGATTTGACTATTTATGGCATATTCGAAGATGGTTCAAAAGAACTAGTATTTGAAAATGGAAATTGGGCATCAACATTTTAATAAATGTTATTTTGAGGTGCTGAGTAGGAAATGAAACATGTATTTAAAGGTCAAATACGTGATTAAAGTATAGATTGGGAGATAAAATAATGACAAATCAGGACAGACCAATGAAATCTATGTCAGAATCAAAATGTTATAAAAATAGACAAGTTTTCCCTCAAGATACGAATCACCATCATACAATGTTTGGTGGTACATTGATGGCTAATATTGATGAAATTGCAGCAATCACAGCTATGAAACATGCTGGTGCGCAAGTAGTTACCGCATCTACAGACTCAGTAGATTTCTTAAAGCCGATTAAAACAGGGGACATATTACAATACGTAGCGATGGTTTCATACGCTGGGACTAGTTCAATGGAAGTGGTCGTTCAAATTAGAATTGACGATGTATTTAATAACAAGCATGATTTAGCTGCATTAAGTTACTTAACATTTGTTGCGTTAGATGATGAAGGCAAACCTAAACATGTACCTGGTGTATATCCAGAAGATGATGTTGAAAAATGGTTTTATGATACAGCACCACAACGTGTTGAACGAAGAAAAGCACGTCGCATTGAAAGTAAACAAACAATTGAATATTTAGCTCAAGTGCAACATATTAGAGACTAAAAATATAAAGACAGATTGTTAAGGATGAATTGAACTGTTATGTTCGAATATTCCACCTACAATCTGTCTTTTTGATTATGCACGTTTATGCTTTTAGTTAAAATTTAACCCTTTTATTATAGACTATTAGTCCTATTAAATGACCTTTATTATTAAAGTAGAGTACTGCCAGCAATTAATTGTTTTTTATTTTATAATAGCATTAAAATATGCGGAGACTACTTATCGATAAAGTGCTTCTCCGCATAATTAAGAGTTTTTAAAATTGTATAATTTGTGGTTGTTTGTGCATATGACGCTCATTATCTTTAAAATCCATATTCGGATAGTACATATTTTTAACAAGAACATTTGGTCCTAAACAACTAAACTCGGAACAATGACAATTTAATGATTTAGCAAGATCAGAGGATAACCATTTATCAAATACATCTGTTAATTTATCTTTTTGTATATTCGAAATTGTACCTGTTTCATCTCCGAAATCAGTTACGATTACATTACCTGTAAATACATTGACATTTAAACGACTACGGCCATCCGGGTCATTTCTAGTCGTTACATTGTTAGCATTTCTTAAACGTGATAGTAACTTTTGATCTTCATCATCCTTTAAGCATGGAAACACAGGCAAAGTACCAAATAACATCCAAATATCTTCATCTCTGAAATCCAATATATCATGAATTGTCTTTTTCATTTCCGCTAGAGTTAACACATTTAATTGACTTGCAAAGTCAGCTGGATACATAGGGTGAATCTCGTGTCTGCTACATTTCATATCATGAACGACTTCTTGATGTATTTTTCGTAAATGTGGTAGCGTACTTTGATTGAGCATTGTTTCCGCAGATACAAACATTCCTTGTTCTGATAATGTACGTGCATTCGAAATCATTTGTTCATATAATTTTAACTTAGCTTTTAACGGTGGTTGCTTCTTCATTGCGCCAAAGCCAACATTTGCGAATTCATCAGTTGTTCCCCAGTTATGTGAGATATGCATAACATCGATATATTCAGCAATATCTAAATAACGATCTTGAGGCAATGTTAGGTTTGAATTCATTTGTGTATATATACCTCGATGATGTGCATACTTTAATAGAGGTTTAACAACATTTCTAATAGACTTTTTAGAAAACATTGGTTCGCCACCTGTAATTGACATCGTTCGCAGATTTGGAATTTCATCAAGTCTACGATAAATTAAGTCCATATCTAAAGGCTCGGGGTCGACAGTTTGTAAAGTATAACCAACTGCACAGTGGCTACAACGCATATTACAAAGATTTGTAGTTGTAAATTCGATGTTACTTAAAGTTAATTGGCCATGTTCTTTAACATCGTTATATGATTCCCATGGATCATTGTAAATGCTAACAGGTTGCTTCAATTTGACGCTATTCATCGTCTTAAACTTCCTTCTTTCTATTTGGTTCATATCGGTATGATACCACTTCGTATTATCACTCGTAACAAATTATCTCTTAATTTTAGTTAATTGAAAAGGGGATTTTTAAAAGTCAAAATAATTTGAATGTCATAAATATAGCTAAGATTATATCGCTTTAACGCAATTTCTGTTAGGATAATAATGAAAAAGAAAACAAAATAAAAGGAGTTAACTTTTTATGAATGAACAGCAAACAATCGAACAGATAAAAGCGCGTTTAAATAAGTTTATTGAGGATATCGATCATGTAAATCCTGATGAAGTACGTGTTGAAGATATAGATGAATGGATTGGATTGTTAGATCAGCTTGAAGAAAAGGTTAAATTAGTATCTAAGTAAATGCCACATAAGATGTGTTAGAGTTAGATATCGCGATAGTCGCTTAATATTTTTTATATCTTGTATGTTTAATCACTGATTTACTTGTCTATAGTAATTATATCAATGATATATAGAAATGTGATTTTCAATGACTAAAAAAGTAGCAATTATTCTAGCAAACGAATTTGAAGATATAGAATATTCAAGTCCTAAAGAGGCATTAGAGAATGCTGGATTTAATACTGTAGTGATTGGGGATACTGCAAATAGTGAAGTTGTTGGTAAACACGGTGAAAAAGTTACTGTCGATGTAGGCATTGCAGAAGCTAAACCAGAAGATTATGATGCATTATTAATTCCTGGAGGATTTTCACCAGATCATTTACGTGGAGATACAGAAGGTCGATATGGCACATTTGCTAAATACTTTACTAAAAATGATGTACCAACATTTGCCATTTGTCATGGGCCACAAATACTAATAGATACAGATGATTTAAAAGGTCGTACGTTAACAGCAGTATTGAACGTGCGCAAAGATTTATCAAATGCAGGCGCACATGTAGTTGATGAGTCAGTAGTTGTAGACAACAATATTGTAACAAGTCGAGTACCAGACGATTTAGATGATTTTAATCGAGAAATCGTTAAACAATTACAATAGAAGTATTGTGGTTATCGATTGTTAAAATTTATATATTTTCGTTTGAAATGAAATATGGATTTTAGTTTTAATAAATGAATAACAAATAAAAGGTCGTCTCTATTGGCATTTAATAGGGATGGTCTTTTATTTTACAAAATATAACAATATTTGGCATGATTAATATTTAAAATTGTAATGATTTATCTATAATCTTTTCAAAAAACAAAAAAGTAAGTATGATGGCGTATACGATTGTAAGCCCTTGGACTGATTTTCCCAAAAAGTGTAGCCTATTTGTGATAGTACTGGTAAACTCAAGGTATATACTAAGTGAGTTTTAAAAGAAGGAGCA
>NZ_JACYHC010000827.1:0-1208 GCF_017152085.1 Staphylococcus sp. EG-SA-2 | reverse complement strand
CTAAACCAATGAGTACGGTTAAAGATCAGCATAAAACAGCTAAAGCATTACCAGAAACAGGTAGTGAAAATAATAATTCAAATAATGGCACATTATTCGGTGGATTATTCGCGGCATTAGGATCATTATTGTTATTCGGTCGTCGTAAAAAACAAAATAAATAATATGATTAACTTAACCAGGTCCATGTGGCCTGGTTTTTTCTGTTTAGAAATTCCCAGATATAAAACAAAAAATCTTTAAGGAATAGATGCAATTTAATTTGTTACAGAAATGTAATTGTCTATGAATTAGAAAAGCTAAGATATTAATTTTAAGGGCAAATAATACTATTTTTTATGATAATTAAATAAAGATTACAAAACTCATAAAAACTTTTATTTAAACACAAATGTTAAATAACGTTTTACGATAAAGAAAAATAATTAAAGTATTGTGCTTTATCTAAAAATGTAATACTATATTGATATACATTTTTGTATTTAAAAAAATTGTATTATTTAAAAATTTGATGAATTAGGAGTAATCTAATGCTAAACAGAGAAAATAAAACGGCAATAACAAGAAAAGGCATGGTATCCAATCGATTAAATAAATTTTCGATTAGAAAGTACACAGTGGGAACAGCATCAATTTTAGTAGGTACAACATTAATTTTTGGTCTGGGGAACCAAGAAGCAAAGGCTGCAGAAAGTACTAATAAAGAATTGAACGAAGCGACAACTTCAGCAAGTGATAATCAATCGAGTGATAAAGTTGATATGCAGCAACTAAATCAAGAAGACAATACTAAAAATGATAATCAAAAAGAAATGGTATCATCTCAAGGTAATGAAACGACTTCAAATGGGAATAAATCAATAGAAAAAGAAAGTGTACAATCTACCACTGGAAATAAAGTTGAAGTTTCAACTGCCAAATCAGATGAGCAAGCTTCACCAAAATCTACGAATGAAGATTTAAACACTAAACAAACTATAAGTAATCAAGAAGGGTTACAACCTGATTTGCTAGAGAATAAATCAGTGGTAAATGTTCAACCAACTAATGAGGAAAACAAAAAGGTAGATGCGAAAACTGAATCAACTACATTAAATGTTAAAAGTGATGCTATCAAGAGTAATGCTGAAACTCTTGTTGATAACAATAGTAATTCAAATAATGAAAATAATGCAGATATCATTTTGCCAAAAAGTACAGCACCTAAA
>NZ_JACYHC010000826.1:0-1208 GCF_017152085.1 Staphylococcus sp. EG-SA-2 | reverse complement strand
ACATGTCGCAGTTGTTGAACAAGTATATAAAAACGGTAGTATTAAAGTTTCAGAATACAACTTTTATCGCCCATTAAAATACAATACACGTGTACTAAGCAAAAAGGCAGCACGTAACTTTAACTATGTTTACTAATCAAAAAACTTCTATCACGAACGCTTCAATTTCCTGTATGCGTGTGATAGAAGTTTTTATTTTTGTTCATATTAATTTATCTAAGCGCTACGATGGACTGACCTAAACTTTTCTTTAAAATCGCTATTTGCAATTTACTATTGTTGGCTTCTTAAATCTTGTAAAATACGTTCCGCTGCTTGTGTATTTGCACGGGGTTCTTTTTTCAAAGCTTCAGCTACTTTAGCAATTTCATCACCTTTTGCTCCTACAACAATAGCTAATGATTTATATTGTAAACTCATATGACCTTGTTGAATACCTTCTGACACAAGCGCGCGACATGCTGCAAAGTTTTGCGCTAAACCAACGGCAGCAACTACATGACCTAATTCTTGTGCTGACTCTACATTTAGTAGCTCTAATGAAGCTTTAGCTATTGGTAATACTTTCGTACCACCCCCAACAATTGCCAATGTCATAGGCACTTCAATTGTACCAATCAATCGTTGACGATCTTGATCGTAACGCCATGTAGCAATACCACGATACTGTCCGTCACGACTTGCGTATGCATGCGCACTTGCTTCTGCACCACGCGTATCATTTCCTGTTGCTAAAACAACAGCATGTATGCCATTCATAACACCTTTATTATGTGTTGCTGCACGATGAATATCTACTTGTGCCAATACAGAAGCACGTTCCATTCGTTTGGCAACCTCTTCTCCAGTTCTCTCGCCCCTTGCTAAATCTTTAACATCAATTTCGCCTTGAACTTTAACAACGGACGCTGTTGCATGATTGGATAAAATACTCATTAAAATGTCGCTTTGCGGAAATTCATTTTTTAAAAATGCAGTTATGGCCTCTAAAATCGTATTAAGCATATTAGCGCCCATAGCATCTTTCGTATCAACAAATACTTTTAAAGATAGTAACTGTTGCTCAGGAAATGTATCAATCGCTATACGTTGGTAACCACCACCACGCGCTTTAATAGAAGGATATGCCTCATCCGCAATTTTATGAATTTGCTTTTCTAAAGCTTTAATGTCTGCTGATAATTTTTCAGTATCGTCAACGCCATCAA
>NZ_JACYHC010000825.1:0-1220 GCF_017152085.1 Staphylococcus sp. EG-SA-2 | reverse complement strand
AACGTATTAGCGAAGCGACAATTTCAAAAGTGAAGAAAGTTATGGAAGAATTGAATTATTTTCCTAATACCGCTGCTAGAACTTTAATTACAAACCAAACATATAAAATTGGTTTAGTGTTAAAAGGGTCTGAGGAGCCTATTCGACTGAATCCATTCTACATCAATGTATTGCTAGGAATTTCTGAAACGTGTAACCAGCATGGCTATGGTACACAAACGACAGTCTCAAATAATATGAATGATTTAATGGATGAAGTTTATAAAATGATTAAACAACGAATGGTTGATGCGTTTATACTGCTTTATTCAAAAGAAAATGATCCAATTAAACAAATGTTAATTGATGAAAGCATGCCATTTATTGTGATTGGTAAGCCTACATCGGATATAGATCATCAATTTACACACATAGATAATGATAATATATTAGCTTCTGAAAATTTGACACGACATGTTATTGAACAAGGTGTAGATGAATTAATATTTATTACAGAAAAAGGAAATTTTGAAGTTTCAAAAGATAGAATTCAAGGATTTGAAACGGTTGCATCACAATTTAATCTGGATTATCAAATTATTGAGACTAGTAATGAAAGAGAAGTTATTTTAAATTACATGCAAAATCTACATACGCGTTTGAAGGACCCAAATATTAAACAGGCAATCATTTCGTTAGATGCTATGTTACATTTAGCGATTTTAAGTGTCCTATATGAACTTAATATTGAAATTCCGAAAGATGTAATGACAGCAACGTTCAATGATTCTTATTTAACCGAAATTGCGTCACCACCTCAAACCTGTATTGACATCAAGCCTCGAATGTTAGGTCAACAGGCTGGTTCAGCAATTTTAAATATATTGAAAAACAAAGCACAGGATGTTATTGAACTCGTCATTATAGATACAGAATTAAAAATAAGAAAATCAACACAGCGATAGCAAAGGAGTTTTAAAATGAATAAGCAATGGTGGAAAGAAGCAGTAGCATATCAAGTATATCCAAGAAGTTTTAATGATAGTAATCACGATGGTATTGGGGATTTACCTGGAATGATTGATAAATTGGACTACTTAAAAGATTTAGGTATCGATGTCATTTGGCTCAGTCCAATGTTTAAATCACCTAATGATGACAATGGTTATGATATTAGTGACTATCAAGAAATTATGGATGAATTTGGAACGATGGAAGACTTTGATTGTTTATTAAAAGGT
>NZ_JACYHC010000824.1:0-1225 GCF_017152085.1 Staphylococcus sp. EG-SA-2 | reverse complement strand
CTCTATTTTTTTTACTCATTGCTCTTCTTAAAATATCCGCTTCACCATAACTGAAGTTTGCAAATGTGCTCGCTATTTGCATAATTTGCTCTTGATAAATAATAACACCGTAAGTATTTTTTAATATCGGTTCTAAATGCGGATGTAAATATTGAACTTTGCTTGGATCATGTCTTCTTGTAATGTAAGTTGGAATTTCTTCCATTGGACCTGGTCTATACAAAGAAGTTACAGCCACAATATCTTCAAAGTGTTCCGGCTTTAATTTTTTTAATACACTTCTTACACCGTCAGACTCTAATTGGAATATGCCAGTCGTATCTCCTTGCGACAACAATTCAAACACTTTTTGATCATCGAACGGAATCTTTTCGATATCAATATTAATACCTAAATCTTTTTTGACTTGTGTTAAGATTTGATGAATAATCGATAAGTTTCTCAAACCTAGAAAATCTATTTTTAATAACCCAATACGTTCGGCTTCAGTCATTGTCCATTGCGTTAATAATCCTGTATCCCCTTTCGTTAAAGGGGCATATTCATATAATGGATGGTCATTAATAATAATTCCTGCCGCATGTGTAGATGTATGTCTTGGTAAACCTTCTAACTTTTTACAAATACTGAACCAGCGTTCATGTCGATGGTTTCGATGTACAAACTTTTTAAAATCGTCAATTTGATATGCTTCATCAAGTGTAATTCCTAATTTATGTGGGATTAAACTTGAAATTTCATTTAATGTAACTTCATCAAACCCCATAATTCTTCCAACATCTCTAGCAACTGCTCTTGCAAGCAGATGACCGAAAGTCACAATTCCAGATACATGTAGCTCGCCATATTTTTCTTGGACGTACTGAATGACCCTTTCTCGGCGTGTATCTTCAAAGTCAATATCAATATCAGGCATTGTTACACGTTCTGGGTTTAAAAAACGTTCAAATAATAGATTGAATTTAATAGGATCAATCGTTGTAATTCCCAATAAATAACTGACCAGTGAGCCAGCTGAAGAACCACGACCAGGACCTACCATCACATCATTCGTTTTCGCATAATGGATTAAATCACTTACTATTAAGAAATAATCTTCAAAACCCATATTAGTAATAACTTTATACTCATATTTCAATCGCTCTAAATAGACGTCATAATTAAGTTCTAATTTTTTCAATTGTGTAACTAAGACACGCCACAAATATTTTTTAGCTGATTCATC
>NZ_JACYHC010000823.1:0-1226 GCF_017152085.1 Staphylococcus sp. EG-SA-2 | reverse complement strand
GTGGCACACTGTTGGTTGATATAGTTTAGATTGGTCCTAGATAGAGTGTGATGTGTGGAACTAACAACAGCTCTCATCTCTCGTAACGGTTTCAAATTCTATTTTAGAATGACTCCTTCTTTCAACTATCATTGCAAACAGCCATATAATGCTGCATCATTTTTACTCTTAGTCGTTTGTATTGGTGCATAAACATAGTCTTTTGGTAAATAGTGTGCAACTTTCGGCTCGATATATTTAATGAGATTGTCTCCTTGTTCAGATATACCGCCACCAATTAATATAAGCCCTGGATCATACATGACTTGTATTTGGGCAATCCCTTCTGCTACATCTTCTGCCCACTCATTCAATATTTGTTTTGCAATATCATCACCTTCTTCAGCTGCTTCAAACAATACTGGCACATGTGTGCTTCTCGTAAATCCTCCGTCAATCATGCGCTTTTTCAATGCACTCGTTGCAGCACGTTGCTCAAACGTTGTATTTTCAGTTGGACGATACAATAAATACCCAACTTCATTTGCCTTATGAAGCTCACCATTATCAATATGACCTTGATTATTCTTGTACGCACCCCCAATGCCTGTACCAAGCGTCATACAAAAGATCCGTTCTGCTTGATATTGATGTAATTTCAATTCGCCTAGTAATGCAGCGTTTACATCATTTTTTACTTTGACATAAGGAGACAGTGATTTTAATAATCGCTTAAAATTAGTACCTTTATAATTCGGAATGGTTGGCCCTGCGTATCCAATTTCGCCTTTTTGTTCATCAACAACGCCTGCTGATGAAATACCTATGACAGGTTGGATCAACTGATATTGCTTCATATATCCTGTTACAATCTCATATACTTTGTCAGTAATAAGCTCACTTTTGTTGTCCGGCGTTGATATTTGTTGATAGTCAAACATATTCAATTGCTTATCAATAACTGCCGATTTAATTTGAGTGCCTCCAATATCGATTGCGATGTAATACACCTTACTCACTCCATTTCTATTGATTTTGAAAAACATTTTCATTAATTATACATAAATATGACTACAATTTTCAAAAAGATATTGTTACATTTTATGATAGCGTTTACAATTATAGCTGTAAACTATATTATCAAATGATTTTTGGAGGGACTTCATAATGAACAAAGATTTAAAAGGTTTATATGCAGCGTTACTCGTTCCTTTTGATGAAAATGGTCAAGTAAATGAACAAGGACT
>NZ_JACYHC010000822.1:0-1236 GCF_017152085.1 Staphylococcus sp. EG-SA-2 | reverse complement strand
AGATAAACAACAAATTGCGACATTAGAAGAAAGTAATAGCCAATTTTTCTCACATGCTGATCCAGAGATGATTAAAGCACTTACAAGCAGAGAATTAGATGTTTAATCATAATATAACAAAGTAAATCATTTACATTACGCTAACCTGAACTTGGATGTTAAAGTCTATGTTTCAGGTTATTTTATTACTCTTAAAAGTGAAAGGAGCAAGCAAATAAGTTATTATATATTTTTATATTATGTAATAACGTAACTAAGGTTATAATTAGATAATTAATATGTCTTGGAATTAATTATTTAATAAGTTGTATAGCAGGTGGCGATATGATATATATATACACTTTTCTATTATTACATTAATTACAGGTATCATTATGCATATTACAATGTACTTTGTACCATTTGAATCTCGGAAAATGCCACTATTTATGACGATAATTTTTACAATCTAAAAGCAGTAAAGACTCATAATATAACCAAAAACATTAATAAAAGTTTGTTAAATGATAAGGGGATGAGTATTGGTAAATTTACTCAAAAGGTTTAAGGGAAAAATCCTACCTGGAGAGATCCAAAAACTAAATGGACTATTTCCAAAAATAAAGGGCAATCACATGGTGGTTCTTATTGGAAGTTAATAAATAACAAAGGAAAAAGAATAGCTTCTTTAACTAAAGAAGGAAAAATCTTAAGGGAATAAGGTGTTGTAAATTATGTGCTTTGATATAAATAATTTGGATATAAAAAAGTTGAATTTTAGAAAGGTAAAAAACGCAATTCATTTAAGTTTAAGTGGCGATAAATACCAGTTTTTGGAGGACGGTAAAACTATCAATAATACTTATTTTTTAGCTGTATATGATAATGCAATAAACATTTTTGAAGATTTGTTTTCGCCTTCTGATTCTATAAATTTGGTTCATGTAGTATATGTTTATAGTGAACCTTATAAGAAAACAAATGTTATAAAAAAATTTACATCGTTAACAATAGATGAATTGTATTACTTTAAAGAATATAAAAAGGAGAAGGATGATAATATTTTGTGCGAGGAGTTTTCATATAAGTGTTCCATAAAAGATATAAAATATAAAAAATTATTAAAAGCTATATCCAATCAAGACTTTAAAGGGTTAGTTCCAAATATCAATCAGAATGATAATTATTCTGAAATATATATAATTAACAATACTAAAAACTTAATATATCATTTATATGATGATAGAGGTCTATGGC
>NZ_JACYHC010000821.1:0-1244 GCF_017152085.1 Staphylococcus sp. EG-SA-2 | reverse complement strand
TGATTGCTGTCTGGTTTTTTAGAAAATATGATAATCACATGCGTGGATCAGTAGGTATGATGACTGGTGCTATGAATATTGGATTGTTTGCATATCCACTAATTGAAGTGATATGGCCTAAAACGGGGCTTATTTATTTTGGTATGGCTGATATAGGTGGTGCCTTTGTGATGTTTGGAATTACTTACTTTGTAGGTAGCTACTTTAGTGAAGGTAGTGATCAATTCGATTTTAAATATTTAGGTAAGAAATTATTACAGTCAGTGCCACTCGTTACATACATTGTAATGTTTATATTGAATATAAATCACATCCATTTACCACATGTGGCAATCGATTTCTTTAGCATACTTTCCCATGCAAATATGCCGTTATCAATGATTTTGCTAGGTGTTATGTTGAATTTTACTCTGGAAAGAAAGTATATACCTGCTACTATTAAATATTTATGTTTGCATTATGGATTAGCATTAGTTGCGGGATTGTTAGTACATGTGTTGTTACCGGTATCAGATGATATGATTAAGACGACATTGTTGGTCACTTGGATGTTCCCGGTTGGTGTCGCAATTATTTCTTATGGTATTCAGTTTAAATATCGAACACTGCCATTTATAGGTATGACGACCAATTTGACAATCATTATTAGTATCATTATTTTGTACGTGTATCAGGCAGTGTTTGTCTAGTTTACACATTTGAAAATAAAATCCATTTTAGTATTCGTAGAAAATGAGAGCCCCCTTTACCACAACATGTAAATGCATATTGTGAAAAGGGGGCTTTTATTTATGACATAGTTGTTCAACAGGCCGGGACATAAATCAATATTCTATGCTCTACGAAGTTATATTGGCAGTAGTTTACTGAACGAAAATGCGCTTGTAACAAGCTTTTTTCAATTCTAGTCAGGGGCCCCAACACAGAAGCTGACGAAAAGTCAGCTTACAATAATGTGCAAGTTGGGGAGGGGCCCCAACAAAGAGAAATTGGATTCCCAATTTCTACAGACAATGCAAGTTGGGGTGGGACGACGAAATATATTTTGCGAAAATATCATTTCTGTCCCACTCCCTATGCAGCTATCCACTTCATATGTATGGCGCATACTTGATAAATGAATATCATCAAGATTTTAAAAGTATCGCTAATTTTAAAGTCTTAAAACGCATGATTAATGTCATGATGTGTTATTGCGTTTTGTTTTTAGAGCCACGTATTTCCTAGGACATATAGAGGAACAT
>NZ_JACYHC010000820.1:0-1246 GCF_017152085.1 Staphylococcus sp. EG-SA-2 | reverse complement strand
GTACCAAGTGAGCCGGAAACACCAACACCACCGACTCCGGAAGTACCAAGTGAGCCGGAAACACCAACACCACCGACACCAGAAGTGCCGAGTGAGCCAGAAACACCAACACCGCCAACACCAGAGGTACCAGCTGAACCTGGTAAACCAGTACCACCCGCAAAAGAAGAACCTAAAAAGCCTTCTAAACCAGTGGAACAAGGTAAAGTAGTAACACCTGTTATTGAAATCAATGAAAAGGTTAAAGCAGTGGCACCAACTAAAAAAGCACAATCTAAGAAATCTGAACTACCTGAAACAGGTGGAGAAGAATCAACAAACAAAGGTATGTTGTTCGGCGGATTATTCAGCATTCTAGGTTTAGCATTATTACGCAGAAATAAAAAGAATAACAAAGCATAATTAAACAAAAATTGACGGGTTTATTTCATAAATTATATGAAGTAAACCTGTTTTTTTAGATTAAATCAAATTTCTAATAGAAAATTAGAGTGTTTTCTGATTGCTGAAGCGCTTTATGTCTGATGATTGATTACAAAATGAGAGATAAAGTTAGAATTTAAAACTAGTTTGTTAGTACAAATTAGATTGAATCAATAAGACAAATTTGATAAATGCAATTATTAACTAGATGCAAATTTAGTTAAACTTAAAATGTCGTCTTGAAATACGGCTGTTTCTGTATAAATAATCATTAAAATAAAACAAAAACCGAACGATATAAAATTATAATGACGTTATTAATACAATGAAAGGCATTTCAGTGACTTGTTAATGATGCATTGTACAGGCGATTATTATGTATGCTTTAGTATATTGCTTTAAATTAGATGAATTTGAATTTAATTTAAAAAATAAGTATAAAAAATACAAGCCTGTTATATCAAGGGATTCAAGAGTTTTGCATGCAATATATATGTGAGTTATAAATAATAAAAAACTCATTATACATAAAGTTAACAACAATCTTAACTTTTTATTAACTCGCTTTTTTTCATTGCTTTTAAAAACCGAACAATATAGAATTGCATTTATTGAGTTTTAAAAATAAATGAATTTTGCATTTAAGGGAGAATATTATAGTGAAAAGCAATCTTAGATACGGCATAAGAAAACACAAATTGGGAGCGGCCTCAGTATTCTTAGGAACAATGATCGTTGTTGGAATGGGACAAGAAAAAGAAGCTGCAGCATCGGAACAAAACAATACTACAGTAGAGGAAAGTGGGAGTTCAGCTACTGAAAG
>NZ_JACYHC010000819.1:0-1247 GCF_017152085.1 Staphylococcus sp. EG-SA-2 | reverse complement strand
CAGTTACAGTTACATTGCCAACGCCTTTTTCTCCTAATTCTTGAACACCGTTTTTATTAGTATCTTCCCATACGTAGTTACCAATTTTATATACTTCTTGACCAGCTCCGCCACTTTGGTTATTAGTAAATCCTAAAGCATTGCCAGTAGAAACGGATTTATTACCTGTTGAAGATAAAGTAGCCATTTGAACAAGTGTTGGGCTTTCGCTATTTGTATATTGGAATTTTGTATTAACCATTACAACATATGCTGATGTAATATCACCAAAATCAAGATTAACACTTTGATTTGATCCATACGTCATTTTATTTTTAAATTCATCAGTTACGTCTACCAAATCATTAGTATTAACGTCATATCCTTTATTCAATGTATATCCTTCAGGAACACGATATATTTTTATATTTGTAACATTTTGATTAATTTGACCAATATTAGTTGGATATTTCGGATGGTACGCTTCAACTTTTAACTTAGCACCTTTTAAATCCTTATCCATAGGATTAACATATACTACCTGGTTATAGTAACCAGGGTCTTCAACATTTCCTACATGAGAAACTGTCTCTGTAAAAGCTGATCCTATTGAATTATTGTCAGCTTCTTTATAAGCCGGATAAGTGATATCTGCTGTTGTAGTTGTAATTTGATTTCCAATAGTTACACTAAAAGGAACATCTTTCTTGTCAACAGGAATTGTATCTGCATCCATATAAATTGAGTAATTAATACCCATTTTTACTGAATTAAATCGATCAACATAATCTGTAAATGTATATGTAATTAAATTATTTGCAGTATCATGTTTTGCAGTCGCAATTGTTTCACCATTATTTGGATCTTTAATATCACCAATATTTTTAATATCTTCCGGATTCAATCCATATACTTGTACTGTATCTGAGTATTTAATTGTGAAATAATCACCTGATTTAACTTTGTCATCAACTGTAATTTGTGATTTTAATGATAAATAATCTTGGGCTGGTACAATCGTTTTGCTATTATCTGCATCAACGACAGTTAATGTTGTATTTGATGTGATTAAATCATTAACATTTTTAGAATCTGTTGAGTTTGGTTGTATTGCTGCCATACGCATTCTTGTATTCAAACTTTTAGGTGCTGTACTTTTTGGCAAAATGATATCTGCATTATTTTCATTATTTGAATTACTATTGTTATCAACAAGAGTTTCAGCATTACTCTTGATAGCATCACTTTTAACATTTAATGTAGTTGAT
>NZ_JACYHC010000818.1:0-1247 GCF_017152085.1 Staphylococcus sp. EG-SA-2 | reverse complement strand
CAGTTACAGTTACATTGCCAACGCCTTTTTCTCCTAATTCTTGAACACCGTTTTTATTAGTATCTTCCCATACGTAGTTACCAATTTTATATACTTCTTGACCAGCTCCGCCACTTTGGTTATTAGTGAATCCTAAAGCATTACCCATTGAGGCAGATTTACTATTGTCTGAACTTAATGTAACCATTTGAACAAGTGTTGGGCTTTCGCTAGTTGTATATTGGAATTTTGTATTAACCATTACAACATAAGCAGAATCTGCATTTCCAAAATCAATAACAGCGCTATTGTTGTCGCCATATGTAATTTTCTGCAAGTATTGATTTGTTACATCTGTAAGCTCTTTAGTATTCACATCGTATCCTTTATTTAATGTATAACCTTTAGGAACTTGATATATTTTTATATCTGTTACCTCTTTATTTATTTGCCCGATATTATTAGGATAACTTGAGTGGTAAGCTTGAACTTTTAGTTTGGCATTTGTTAAAGAATTTTCCGATGGATTTACATAAATCGTTTGTTTATAGTACCCTGGATTTTCTTTATTTCCAACATGTGAAACTGTTTCAGTGAACGCTGATCCAATTGAATTTTTCTCATTTACAACATAATCTGGATATTGAATGTTAGCAGTTGTTTTTGTTGTAGTATTACCTATCGTAACATTAAACTCAACATCGTTTTTACTAACAGGAATTGTATCAGCATCCATATAAATTGAATAATTAATTCCCATTTGTACAGAATTAAATCTATCGACATAATCTGTAAATGTATATGTAATTAAATTATTTGCAGTATCATGTTTTGCAGTCGCAATTGTTTCACCATTATTTGGATCTTTAATATCTCCAATATTTTTAATATCTTCCGGATTCAATCCATATACTTGTACTGTATCTGAGTATTTTATTGTGAAATAATCACCTGATTTAACTTTGTCATCAACTTTAATTTGTGATTTTAATTCTAGATAATCTTGTGCTGGTACGATTTTATTGTTTTTATCTGCATCAACGACAGTTAATGTTGTATTTGATGTAATTAAATCATTAACATTTTTAGCCTCTGTTGATGATGGCTGTACTGCTGCTATACGCATTCTTGTATTCAAACGTTTAGGTGCTGTACTTTTTGGCAAAATGATATCTGCATTATTTTCATTATTTGAATTACTATTGTTATCAACAAGAGTTTCAGCATTACTCTTGATAGCATCACTTTTAACATTTAATGTAGTTGAT
>NZ_JACYHC010000817.1:0-12879 GCF_017152085.1 Staphylococcus sp. EG-SA-2 | reverse complement strand
CAAGTATCATTTTAACGAATATCTTGCCGTACGATGCCCAAGCTGCATCTGAAAAGGATACTGAAATTTCAAAAGAGATATTATCTAAGCAAGATTTATTAGACAAAGTTGACAAAGCAATTCGTCAAATTGAGCAATTAAAACAGTTATCGGCTTCATCTAAAGCACATTATAAAGCACAACTAAATGAAGCGAAAACAGCATCGCAAATAGATGAAATCATAAAACGAGCTAATGAGTTGGATAGCAAAGAAAATAAAAGTTCTCACACTGAAATGAACGGTCAAAGTGATATAGACAGTAAATTAGATCAATTGCTTAAAGATTTAAATGAGGTTTCTTCAAATGTTGATAGGGGTCAACAAAGTGGCGAGGACGATCTTAATGCAATGAAAAATGATATGTCACAAACGGCTACAACAAAATATGGAGAAAAAGATGATAAAAATGATGAAGCAATGGTAAATAAGGCGTTAGAAGACCTAGACCATTTGAATCAGCAAATACACAAATCGAAAGATGCATTGAAAGATGCATCGAAAGATCCGGCAGTGTCTACAACAGATAGTAATCATGAAGTAGCTAAAACGCCAAATAATGATGGTTCTGGACATGTTGTGTTAAATAAATTTCTTTCAAATGAAGAGAATCAAAGCCATAGTAATCAACTCACTGATAAATTACAAGGAAGCGATAAAATTAATCATGCTATGATTGAAAAATTGGCTAAAAGTAATGCCTCAACGCAACATTACACATATCATAAACTGAATACGTTACAATCTTTAGATCAACGTATTGCAAATACGCAACTTCCTAAAAATCAAAAATCAGACTTAATGAGCGAAGTAAATAAGACGAAAGAGCGTATAAAAAGTCAACGAAATATTATTTTGGAAGAACTTGCACGTACTGATGATAAAAAGTATGCTACACAAAGCATTTTAGAAAGTATATTTAATAAAGACGAGGCAGATAAAATTCTAAAAGATATACGTGTTGATGGTAAAACAGATCAACAAATTGCAGATCAAATTACTCGTCATATTGATCAACTATCTCTGACAACGAGTGATGATTTATTAACGTCATTGATTGATCAATCACAAGATAAGTCGCTATTGATTTCTCAAATCTTACAAACGAAATTAGGAAAAGCTGAAGCAGATAAATTGGCTAAAGATTGGACGAATAAAGGATTATCAAATCGCCAAATCGTTGACCAATTGAAGAAACATTTTGCATCAACTGGCGACACGTCTTCAGATGATATATTAAAAGCAATTTTGAATAATGCCAAAGATAAAAAGCAAGCAATTGAAACGATTTTAGCAACACGTATAGAAAGACAAAAGGCAAAATTACTGGCAGATTTAATTACTAAAATAGAAACAGATCAAAATAAAATTTTTAATTTAGTTAAATCGGCATTGAATGGTAAAGCGGATGATTTATTGAATTTACAAAAGAGACTCAATCAAACGAAAAAAGATATAGACTATATTTTATCACCAATAGTAAATCGTCCAAGTTTACTAGATCGATTGAATAAAAATGGGAAAACAACGGATTTAAATAAGTTAGCAAATTTAATGAATCAAGGATCAAATTTATTAGACAGTATTCCAGATATACCCACACCAAAGCCAGAAAAGACGTTAACACTTGGTAAAGGTAATGGATTGTTAAGTGGATTATTAAATGCTGATGGTAATGTATCTTTGCCTAAAGCGGGGGAAACGATAAAAGAACATTGGTTGCCGATATCTGTAATTGTTGGTGCAATGGGTGTACTAATGATTTGGTTATCACGACGCAATAAGTTGAAAAATAAAGCATAATTATATTGGGGGAAGAGCATCTATATATTTTTTTAAGTATATAAGACGTCTTATTTCCCCCTTAAATTATTGTGAAGTATATGCAAAATGCAATGAATAGATTGTCCATCATTTTAACGTTATAATGAATTTAACGACTTAGAACTACAGAAGTAAAGGAGAATGAAGATGTCTCGAAAAACGGCGCTATTAGTTTTGGATATGCAAGAAGGTATAGCGAGTAGTGTACCTAGAATAAAAAATATTATTAAAGCGAATCAGAGAGCAATTGAAGCAGCAAGACAACATCGAATACCAGTCATTTTCATACGTTTAGTGTTAGATAAGCATTTTAATGATGTCTCCTCGAGTAATAAAGTGTTTTCAACAATTAAAGCTCAAGGATATGCGATTACTGAAGCAGATGCATCTACACGAATACTTGAAGATTTAGCACCACTAGAAGATGAGCCGATTATTTCTAAGCGACGCTTTAGCGCATTTACAGGTAGTTACTTGGAAGTTTATTTACGTGCAAATGATATTAATCATTTAGTATTAACGGGTGTCTCTACGAGTGGAGCTGTATTGAGCACGGCATTAGAAAGTGTAGATAAAGACTATTATATTACTGTTTTAGAAGATGCTGTTGGTGATAGATCAGATGATAAACATGACTTTATTATTGAACAAATTTTATCACGCTCATGTGACATTGAATCCGTAGAGTCATGGAAAAGTAGTTTATAGTTAATATAACGTCAATTAAAGCTCGGCAGTAATGTTTGAAAATAAGTACATTTGCTCATATTTATAAAATGTGTGAGATGACAATTGAAACGGATATGATGAGGAACATTTGAACATAAAATAATATATTTATATAAAATGACCCGAGGCGTTCGAACTGAATACCTCGGGTTTAATTGAATAAGAAATCGGACTTATGAACAGAAATATGTTTAAGTCCGAACTCCTTGTTTATACTTATAAATTTTGCGGGTTTAATAATACTTATTTACCTGTAATATATGATAATTCTTCAGCGGCAGCTGCATTGATAGTTCTATGAGAAATGATACCTAATCCTTTAACATTGGATTCTGAAATAACGATAGAACCATCACTGTTAACTTTTTCAACAAATGCTACATGACCGTAATGTTGATCTGCACCAAATTGTCCAGCCTCAAATACAACAGCAGCATGACGTTTTGGTGTATGACTTACTTGATAATCACGGTATTGAGCTCGATTATTCCAATTATGTGCATCACCTAAATCACCTGAGATAGATGTACCAAATTGTTTCATACGGTTATATACGTACCAAGTACATTGGCCATGTGGATATGGCATACTATCAGATACCTCGCGGAAAGGTTTGAATTCATCTGATGAATCATCATAATCCTTGATAGAACGTTCATATTTATCTAAATCTGGCATGCGTTCATCGTCAAACTGAGTTAATTGATAGTGTTTAATAATACTGTTTAATTTCTTAGCATAGTTTGGATCTGTAGCATATGTTTTAGATAAGTGTGATGTTGCATCTTTATAAGAATCGGCTTCCGATTTCCATGTTGGTTTATAAATTGTTCGATTGCCATCAATACCATTTTTAATAAGGTCAGAGTAATCTTTTAGTGATTCTTTCGTGCTTGGATATTTTCGGAATCCAGCATTAATACTATACAATTTATTACCATCAGCTTCTAATGTGTTAAAAGGAACAGAATTCCCTTCAAAAGCACCTTTGATACCGAATAAATTATGGTTTGGTGACTTAGCTAAAGCACTACGACCTGAGTCAGATTCTAAGATTGCTTGGGCAATCATGACAGACGCATAAATATCGTTATCTTGACCAATGCGATGTGCATCTTTAGCAATTGATTTGACAAATTGACGTGTATCTTTTGAGTCAACAACGTTAAATTGTCCGCTATCATCATTGTTAGATATACTAGGATCTGTTTCGAATAATGATGTTGCACGTGTATCCTTTTGATTAACATCGTTATTGAATGATTGAGCAGGTTTAGATTTATGTTTCAATTCATCTTGTGTTGGTAACTGTGGATTCTTTGTATTAGATTTTTCATTTTTGTCTTTTTTAGATTGAGATGCATAATCTTTTTGTGTTTTCTTTGCATCTTCACTGTATTGATCCAAAATAGAGTCTAAAGCCGAATCTGACATTGATTGATTATCTTTCGATGAAGATTTTTGATTTGCTTTATCGTCACTTGCTGGTTGACTATTTGATTGATTAGGTTGTGTTGGCTTTGGCGAATTTGGTTGCTTATTAGATGTACTTGGTTTTGTATTGTTTGATTTAGGTGCTTTTTGATTGTCTGCTTTATCTTGTTTAGATGATTGCGTATCAGTGTCATTTTTGATGCTATTGTCACTGTTTTTATTCGAATCATTTGTTGACTTTTCGCCATTACGAGGTTGTTCGTAATCAGAAATATCCGAATTTAAATTGAATAAGTTTTGGATTAAAGTTGTTAATGAGTAATTATCATCGTATTTATTTTTGGTTAGCAATTGGTTTATATTGGTTTGTGGTAAATTCTTATAAATAAAATCAATGATATTGTTAGAGTCTGAAGTGCTGTCGTCTATAGTTTTAAATTTTTTGTCGTTATTGTCTTGGTTACTTGTATTATTGTTGTCTGCTTTATCAGTATCTTTACTTGTAGTATCCTTAGAAGTTTCATCGTCATTAGATTTTTTTGAATCATGAGATGTTGTCTTAGCTGTAGTATCTTTTTGAGGTGTATCAGCATAAGCGGTAGGTGAAACTAAAGTAGGTAATACGAGCGTAGTTGATAGCAAATAAATTAAAATTTTATTTTTAGGCATATTTCGTATTCTCCCTTGAAAAATATAATAATTAAGTGTGATAATAAACTATGATTTGTTATAATTTATCGTATGCTGAAAATAGTTGATAGGTATCAATCGACTAAATATCTTCCAGTAAATTGATTATACTAATTCACAACGCAAAAATAAATTAATTTACAAAAAATATATAAAAAATATGAATAATTCCTACATAGGAGTGTGACAATGAAGAACGCATTTAAATTATTTAAAATGGATCTGAAGAAAGTAGCTAAGACGCCAGCTGTGTGGATTATCTTAGCAGGCTTAGCTATTTTGCCATCGTTCTACGCTTGGTTTAACTTATGGGCAATGTGGGATCCATATGGCAACACGGGACACATCAAGGTCGCAGTCGTTAATGAAGATAAAGGCGACACAATCAGAGGGAAAAAAGTTAATGTCGGTAATACGATGGTTAATACACTCAAGAAAAATAAAAGTTTTGATTGGCAGTTTGTAAGTAGAGAGAAAGCTGATCATGAGATAAAAATGGGTAAATATTTTGCAGGTATTTACATCCCATCTAAGTTTACACATGAAATTACCGGGACACTACGTAAGCAGCCTCAAAAAGCAGATGTAGAATTTAAGGTGAATCAGAAGATTAACGCTGTTGCGTCTAAGCTAACAGATACTGGTTCGTCAGTTGTCGTTGAAAAAGCGAATGAACAATTTAATAAAACAGTAACTCGAGCATTATTAGAAGAAGCTAACAAAGCAGGTTTAACTATTGAAGAAAATGTGCCGACAATTAACAAGATAAAAAATGCGGTATATTCAGCAGATAAAGCTTTACCTAAGATTAATGACTTTGCGAATAAAATTGTGTATTTGAATAACCACCAAGCGGATTTAGATAAATATGCCAATGATTTTAGAAAACTAGGAAATTATAAAGGTGATATTTTAGATGCTCAGAAAAAATTAAACGAAGTCAATGGTGCTATTCCGCAACTTAATGAAAAGGCTAAGTTGATATTAGCTTTAAATAATTATATGCCGAAAATTGAAAAAGCGTTAAATTTTGCAGCTGATGACGTGCCAGCGCAGTTCCCTAAAATTAATCAAGGACTTAACATTGCGAGTCAAGGGATTGATCAAGCTAATGGACAGTTAAATGATGCCAAAGGCTTCGTCACACAAGTTAGAAGTAGAGTCGGTGATTATCAAGATGCAATTCGACGCGCGCAAGATTTAAATCGAAGAAACCAGCAACAGATTCCTCAAAATAGCGCGGCGAACAACGAAACATCAAATAGTTCACCTGCAGCTGGTAATGGTGTAGCATCAACGCCACCAAGTGCACCAAGTGGCGATACTGCACCAAATAATAATGTTACGCAAAATACCGCACCAAATAGTAATAATGCGCCTGTATCGACTACACCACAAAGTACAAGCGGGAAAAAAGATGGTCAAAGTTTTGCAGATATAACAACAACACAAGTCAGCACAGCTAACGAGAACACACAAAACATTACAGATAAAGATGTTAAATCAATGGAAGCGGCATTAACGGGCTCTTTATTATCATTATCAAATAATTTAGATACCCAAGCGAAAGCCGCACAAAAAGATAGTCAGGCATTACGTAATATTTCGTATGGCATTTTAGCATCGGACAAGCCTTCTGATTTTAGAGAGTCTTTAGATAATGTTAAGTCCGGTTTAGAATACACAACGCAATATAATCAACAATTTATCGATACATTAAAAGAGATTGAGAAGAATGAAAATGTTGATTTATCAAAAGAAATTGATAAGGTAAAAGCAGCTAATAATCGAATTAATGAATCATTAAGGTTAGTTAATCAATTAAGCAATGCATTAAAGAATGGTAGTTCAGGAACTGCTGAAGCTACTAAATTACTAGATCAACTTTCAAAACTAGATTCATCATTATCATCATTTAGAGATTATGTTAAAAAAGATCTTAACAGCTCTTTAGTATCAATATCACAACGTATTATGGATGAATTGAACAAAGGGCAAACTGCATTATCCAATGTTCAGTCTAAATTAAATACAATTGATCAAGTCATTAACAGTGGACAAGCTATTTTAAAAAATGGTAAAACACGTATTGATCGCTTACAAACAGTATTACCAAGTATTGAACAACAATACATTAGTGCTGTTAAAAATGCTCAAGCAAACTTCCCGAAAGTGAAAAGTGATGTAGCTAAAGCTGCTAACTTTGTGCGCAATGACTTACCACAGTTGGAACAGCGATTAACTAATGCGACAGCAAGTGTGAATAAAAATTTACCAACGTTATTAAATGGTTATGATCAAGCGGTAGGATTACTAAATAAAAATCAGCCACAAGCGAAAAAGGCTTTATCAGATTTAGCTGATTTTTCTCAAAATAAATTGCCTGATGTTGAAAAAGATTTGAAAAAAGCGAATAAAATTTTCAAGAAATTAGACAAAGATGATGCAGTCGACAAATTAATCGACACACTTAAGAATGATTTGAAAAAGCAAGCGGGTATTATTGCAAATCCTATTAATAAGAAGACTGTTGATGTTTTCCCAGTTAAGGATTATGGTTCAGGTATGACACCATTCTATACTGCACTGTCAGTATGGGTAGGTGCACTCTTGATGGTAAGTTTATTAACGGTTGATAATAAACATAAGAGTCTAGAGTCAGTCTTAACGACAAGACAAGTGTTCTTAGGTAAGGCAGGATTCTTTATAATGCTTGGTATGTTGCAAGCACTCATTGTATCGGTTGGAGATTTGTTAATCCTAAAAGCAGGAGTTGAGTCACCTGTATTATTTGTACTTATAACGATTTTCTGTTCGATTATTTTCAACTCAATCGTATATACGTGCGTATCATTACTTGGTAACCCAGGTAAAGCAATTGCAATCGTATTGCTTGTATTACAAATTGCAGGTGGTGGAGGAACATTCCCAATTCAAACTACGCCACAATTTTTCCAAAACATTTCGCCATACTTACCATTTACGTATGCAATTGATTCATTACGTGAAACAGTAGGCGGTATTGTTCCGGAAATCCTAATTACAAAATTAATTATATTAACGTTATTTGGCATAGGATTCTTCGTTGTAGGTTTAATTTTAAAACCTGTAACAGATCCATTGATGAAGCGCGTATCTGAAAAAGTTGACCAAAGTAACGTTACAGAATAAAAATTAAATCCACACATTAGGGTTATAGCTCCTTAATGTGTGGATTTTTATGTTTTTAGACAGAAGAGATAGTAATTTCTGTCTTTTATGGGACGGTTGTTATCATTGCTATTATCCAGGATGACTTACTATAGCACTAATATTACCGACAAAGTGAATATCCTCGTCTTCCGTAGTTAAAATAAAGCTAGAACCTTTTTGGATGTCATAGTGCTTATCGTTTACTGTTAAAGTACCAGTACCATCGATAATAGTAACTAAGCAATAAGCATGTGGTTTATTGAATTTTAAATCTCCATGAATATCCCATTTATATACTGCAAAATATTGATTATCTACAAATTGAGTTACAGTGTGTGTGTCGATGTGAGTTGTTATAGGAGTAGTATTTGGTTCATGATTGCCTAATTCAATCACATCTTTACTTTGCTCTAAGTGCAAATCACGCAATTGACCATTTTGATCTCGTCTATCATAGTCATAAATACGGTATGTCGTATCGGATGATTGTTGTGTCTCTAAAATTAAAATACCCGAACCAATGGCATGGACAGTGCCAGCAGGAACATAATAAAAGTCACCGGGCTTAACAGGTATACGTTTGAAAAGACTGTCAAATTCATGATTATCAATCATGTCGATTAACGTCTGTTTATTATGTGCATGTACGCCATATATAATTTCAGCACCTGGGGCTGCATCTAAAATATACCAACATTCTGTTTTACCTAGTTCGCCTTCGTGTTTTAAAGCGTAGTCATCATCTGGATGAACTTGAACAGATAATTTATCATTGGCATCTAATACTTTAGTTAGCAGAGGGAAACTATCTCGTGAATCATTATCGAATAATTCACGATGTTGTGACCAAAGTTGATCTAGGGTCATATCCTTGTATGGACCATTGATAATTGTATTAGGACCATTTGGATGTGCAGAAATTGCCCAGCATTCACCAGTTGTCTCATTAGGGATATCATAGTTAAATGCTTTTAATGCATGACCGCCCCAAATTCTGTCTTTAAAAACGGGTTGTAAAAATAATGCCATAGTTAAAACTCCTCTATATTTTCATTAATAAGTTATAAATTTCTGTAGTACTGTTTGCATTAATTAGTGATTGGCGTGTCTCATCATTCATTAACGCTTTAGATAAGCGCTGAAGTATTTTTAAATGTGTATCCTGACTGTTGTTTGGTACGGCAATTAAGAATATCAATTGAGGTAGACTACCATCTAGACTGTCCCATTTAACACCATGATTATTTTTCATAACAGCTACAATCGGTTGTTTTACAACATCAGACTTTGCATGTGGAATGGCCACGTTCATGCCAATAGCTGTCGTAGACTCCATTTCACGTTCTAGTATTGCATTTTTTAAATGCGATGTGTGCTCTACATAACGGCAAATTTTAAGTTTATGAATCAACATATCAATTGCTTCGTTTCGAGACATGTCGTGATCAGTAATTATCATAGTTTGTTGATCAAAAACATGAGAAGGTTTATTGAGATGTGAATGTTTCGCGGTTTTATCTACATTGTCAACCTCTGTATCATGTTGTGTAATATCTGTATCATGAAGTTGCGTGTGTTGCGCTGGTGCATCTACTGCTATAACTGGTGTATTGCGTTTTAATAATAGTACAGTAGTCATTGTGACAAGACTACCTACTATCACTGCAAAGATAAACCATAATACATGATCAATACCACCTAATACAGCCACGATTGGACCTCCATGTGCGACTCTATCGCCGACACCACCAATGGCTGCAATGACTGATGCAATCATTGCACCAATGATGTTTGCAGGTATAATGCGCAATGGATCTTGGGCTGCGAAAGGAATAGCACCTTCAGTAATACCAAATAGTCCCATAGTGAAGGAAGCCTTACCCATTTCTCTTTCGGAATGATTGAATTTATACTTTTGAACAAACGTTGCTAAACCTAAACCGATTGGTGGTGTACATACAGCAACTGCGACCATACCCATAACGGCGTAATTACCTTCAGCAATAAGTGCTGAGCCAAATAAAAATGCTACCTTGTTTACTGGACCGCCCATATCGAAGGCGATCATCGCACCTATAATCATCGCAAGTATAATAATATTAGCACCTTGCATACTTTTTAACCAGGTTGTTAATGCCTCAAAAATATTAGAAATTGGTGCACCGATTAAAAATATAAATATCAATCCTACAACGACCGATGAAATAATGGGAATAATAATGATAGGCATAATTGGTGCCATTGCTTTTGGAACTTTAATATCTTTAATCCACTTTGCGATATAACCTGCTAAGAAACCAGCAACAATACCACCTAAAAATCCTGCGCCTGCATCACTGCCATAAAAACTACCGTCAGCAGCGATAGCGCCGCCAATCATACCAGGAACAAGACCGGGCTTGTCAGCGATACTAACAGCGATATATCCAGCTAGTATTGGAACCATAAATTTAAAGGCTAAACTACCAATGTTTTCAATGGATTTCCAAAATGAATCATCTGGGATGACTAATCCTTTTGATGTCGTTTCACCGCCTAGAGTCAGCGCGATGGCGATAAGGAGTCCACCAACTACGATAAAAGGAACCATAAACGATACACCGTTCATTAAATGTTGATACACCATTTGAATACCACTTTTAGACTTACCGCGATCTTTCGAATGATAATTTGTTTCAGATTGATAAATAGGCGCATCTTGATTAATGATACGTTGAATTAGACCTCTCGGATTATGAATCCCTTCGCGAACATTTTCATTAATCAACCGTTTACCAACAAATCGGGATAGATCAACTTGTTTATCAGCTGCAATTATGACACCGTCAGCTTCTTCGATGTCTTGCGTAGTTAAAACATTTTCAGCACCAACACCGCCCTGTGTCTCTACTTTAATATCCACACCCATTTCTTTTGCTACCTGCTCAAGCTTTTCTTGAGCCATATATGTATGTGCAATGCCATTTGGGCATGAGGTAATAGCTACAATTTTCATAAAATCATCTCCTTTTCTATATTGTAAGCGTATTCTCGATACTAAAAAAAGAATAATTACCGTTACTAGTGGCAATTATTCTTGTAAGTATTCAAATAACTGTTGCTTTAAACTATGATCATCTAAACTACATAAATGGTTCACTGAATCATCATCCAAGTTAGCAATTAATTGCATCATTTGTTTTGTAAAAGCTTTGTCTTTATGCGAAATCGCTAAGAAAAAGACAAGTTTGACATCGTGTTGTCGCCAAGGAAAAACATCTTTTGTGCGAAAAATAAGCACATGTGATTGTAAAACTTTTTCAGGATCTCCATGAGGAATCGCCATAAAATTACCTATGTATGTAGAAGATGATTTCTCACGCTCTAAAGCTGATTCGATATATCCTTCTACAATCGCATGATGTGCTTGTAATATTTTTTGAGCTTCTTCAAAAATTTGCACAGTATGCCGTGATTTTTGTTCAGTATTTACGACAAGGAAATTGACAGTGTCCATATGATGATGTGCTTGAACCGGATTTTGCTTTTGCTTCACAACGTGTCTGATTTTGTGACGATCATCTTCAGAAAATAATGGTGCAACCTTGATAGTCGTCAGGTGCTTAGGAAGTATGTTTAGCGTTTGTTTTGGAATATCATGGGTCGTTATTAATAAATCTACATTGTCAAAGTGATAGTGTGTTATACTTTCTAGTTTAATCGTATTTATTACTGACAACTCTTCGGATAAGTTATTTATTTTAGTTTCTAAAAAATTCGACACACCTAGACCATAATAACAAGCAATGACTACATTTAATTGTGTTTTGGTACGACGCTCGATGGCAGCTTGAAAATGAATTGTTAAAAATGCAATTTCATCTTCGCTCATCTCTATATCAGTATCAATTGCTAATTTATCAATCGCTTCAAAAAGTGTGTTAAACACAAAGGGATAGAGTTTTTTAATCTCTATAACTAAAGGATTGTTTAAATAAATGTTTTGAGTGATACGTAAATATGCTTTACTAAAATGATTATATAAATTTTGTTGTAAAATCGAATCTTCATTGAAAGGTACATGAATACGTTGCTGCATCAATTCGATTAAGCGATCAATATAACTTTGTATAAATATACGTTCTATACCAATATCGAGTTTATTAAAATGATAAGCAATAAAGAATGAAAACATATTGATTACTTTTTCGTTCAAGTCATAACCTAATCTTTCGTTGATTTGCTTAATGCAAGATTGAGATATCAATTTTGCATCATGGTTTAACGTGTCTAGCTCACTTAAAGATTGCTTACGTTTAATGATTAAAATGAGATGAATTAAAAGCTGTTGTATTTGAATATCAGTTGTTTCAATACTATGTTGTTGAAGTGTCTCTTGTATAATATGCGAAATCATCCTTTGGTGTGAATCAGGTAATTCATTTAAAATTAGGTCTTCAACATGTACATGCCCTGATGATAATTGATTTAAATGGATGATGGCATTAGTGATATCATTATCTGTTCCATCGACCACAATACCTTGTTTTTTCTTGATTGTTAAAACGATATTAAATTTTTGACACCATTGTTGAATTCGAACGAAATAGTCGTTGAGCACAGTTTTAGATAATAGATAATCTTGCTCTAGTTGTTGCAATGTCTGCGATTTATTGTGCATTAGCAGTTGATACGCCATAGATAATAATAGTTTTTCTTTATATGATTGAATATGCGTGTAACGTTCAGTTATCGTTTCTAAGGTATACTGCGATGTATTTAATTGATATCCTTTAGATTTAATACTTACGATGATATCATCCATAAAATTGCTATTGATAACATGAATATCATTGCGAACTGTGCGGTTTGAAACATTGACATGTTCAGCAATTTCATTAGAACTAATGTGCTTTGATGGATTTTTAATAAAAAACTGGAGTAGTTTTAAGTGTCTATCAAGCATTTAACATGTACCTCCTTTCTAAATTTT
>NZ_JACYHC010000816.1:0-1252 GCF_017152085.1 Staphylococcus sp. EG-SA-2 | reverse complement strand
TTTTACCTTGTTTTGAGTTAATACCCACTTTACCGCCAACACTAGAATCATGCGCCAAAATCGTTGTAGGAACTTGTATAAAATGGACACCTCTTAATAGTGTTGCTGCTACAAATCCTGCAAAATCACCAGTTGCACCACCACCAACAGCAATAATTGCTGTATTACGAGTCACATGATGGGATAAAATATACTCTAATGTTTCTTGATATTGATGAAATGTTTTTGTCTTTTCACCTGCTGGAATAATGACTTTATGCACATTTTCATATGATAAAATATCATCAAATTTATTCGCAAAATATTGATTTACATATTCATCAATTAATATAAAACTTTGATCAAACTGATCAATATACGTGCTAATATGGTCAATTGCACCGCGTTCAACATATATTGGATAATTATTTGAAGGGTATGTTGTTTGTAATTTCATGATTACACCTCAATTGTTCTTGTTGTTAAAACTCAATATTTAATTGTCTGCGCTCAATAATTTGTTGTTTAAGTTGCTCAATATGATTTGATTGGAATTCTTCCAATAATGCTTTCGCAATTTCAAATGCTACGACATGTTCGCAGACGATACTTGCTGCAGGAACAGCACAACTATCAGAACGTTCAATTGTTGCTTTAAAGTCTTCTTTAGTATTAATGTCTACTGAATTTAATGGTTTATATAACGTTGGAATTGGTTTCATTACACCATTAACGATAATTGGCATTCCATTTGACATACCGCCTTCTAAACCACCTAAGTGATTTGACCCACGATAATAGCCCAATTCAGTATTGTAGAGAATTTCGTCTTGAATTTCGCTACCAGGCTTTTCAGCTGCTTTAAATCCTTCTCCAAAACTTACACCTTTAAATGCATTAATACTAACGACACCCTGTGCTATTCTTCCATCTAATTTACGATCATAATGTACATAACTACCTACACCAACAGGCATATTTTCAACTACAACTTGAACTACTCCCCCTATTGAATCACCATCGTTTTTAGCTTCGTCAATTTTATCTCGCATTGCTTGTGCGATACTGTCATCAATTACACGAACATCATTACGATCAAGATTTGCTTTAAATGTTTTTGAATCATAAAAATCTTTATCTTTAATTCCACCTATTTCAACAACACGACTGTATATATCGATATCTAACTGTTGTAATAACACTTTACATAAGGCACCGACTGCAACTCGAGCTGCTGTTTCTCTAGCAGATGATCGCTCTAGCACATTTCGTA
>NZ_JACYHC010000815.1:0-1252 GCF_017152085.1 Staphylococcus sp. EG-SA-2 | reverse complement strand
TTGGTTTTGTATGGTTTAAGTTATATCAATATACAACAAACCCTAAAGCTGATATCCCAGGTATCATTTTTAGTACGATTGGTTTTGGTGCTTTGTTATACGGCTTTTCAGAAGCGGGGAACAAAGGCTGGGGTTCTGTTGAGATAGAAACAATGTTTGCGATTGGTATTATCTTTATTATTCTATTTGTAATAAGAGAATTAAGAATGAAGGCGCCAATGTTGAATTTAGAAGTATTGAAATTCCCAACATTTACATTAACAACAATTATTAATATGGTTGTAATGTTAAGTTTGTATGGTGGTATGATTTTATTACCAATTTACTTACAAAATTTACGTGGTTTCTCAGCATTAGATTCCGGATTGTTATTATTACCTGGTTCTCTAATTATGGGTCTACTAGGACCATTTGCTGGTAAGTTGTTAGACACGATTGGTTTAAAACCTTTAGCCATTTTTGGTATTGCTGTCATGACTTATGCAACATGGGAATTAACTAAATTAAATATGGATACACCATATATGACAATCATGGGTATCTATGTACTTCGTTCATTTGGTATGGCATTTATAATGATGCCAATGGTAACTGCAGCTATTAATGCGTTACCTGGACGACTTGCCTCTCATGGTAATGCTTTCTTAAATACGATGCGTCAATTAGCAGGCTCTATAGGTACAGCAATCTTAGTTACTGTAATGACAACACAAACTACACAACACTTATCAGCTTTTGGGGAAGAGTTAGATAAAACGAATCCTGTTGTACAAGATCATATGCGTGAATTAGCATCACAATATGGCGGACAAGAAGGCGCAATGAAAGTGTTACTACAATTTGTAAATAAACTAGCAACGGTTGAAGGTATTAATGATGCATTTATAGTTGCAACGATATTTAGCATCATCGCCTTAATTTTATGTTTATTTTTACAAAGTAATAAAAAAGCAAAAGCTACAGCTCAAAAGTTAGATGCAGATAATAGTATCAATCATGAATAAATAAAATAAATTAATTGAAGTGTGACTAATCAAAAATTATGTTGTGGGGACATGATTTTTAAAGTATCGGTGCCAAATATGGTTATCGATACTTTTTTTATTTGTTGATTTGTAGAATGTTAGAGGAATTATATTAAAATTTGGCATTGACGTAGTAGGTCATTAATAAAGAAAAAGCAGGAAGTGGGTCAACGAAATGAATTTTGTGAAAATAACATTTCTGTCCCAATCCCTACTATATAACATTA
>NZ_JACYHC010000814.1:0-1252 GCF_017152085.1 Staphylococcus sp. EG-SA-2 | reverse complement strand
TTGGTTTTGTATGGTTTAAGTTATATCAATATACAACAAACCCTAAAGCTGATATCCCAGGTATCATTTTTAGTACGATTGGTTTTGGTGCTTTGTTATACGGCTTTTCAGAAGCGGGGAACAAAGGATGGGGTTCTGTTGAGATAGAAACAATGTTTGCGATTGGTATTATCTTTATTATTCTATTTGTAATAAGAGAATTAAGAATGAAATCACCAATGTTGAATTTAGAAGTATTAAAATTCCCAACATTTACATTAACAACAATTATTAATATGGTTGTAATGTTAAGTTTATATGGTGGTATGATTTTATTACCGATTTATTTACAAAATTTACGCGGATTCTCAGCATTAGATTCCGGATTGTTATTATTACCTGGTTCTCTAATTATGGGTCTACTTGGACCATTTGCAGGTAAATTGTTAGATACTATTGGTTTAAAACCATTAGCTATCTTTGGTATTGCTGTCATGACTTATGCAACATGGGAATTAACTAAATTAAATATGGATACACCATATATGACAATCATGGGTATCTATGTACTTCGTTCATTTGGTATGGCATTTATAATGATGCCAATGGTAACTGCAGCTATTAATGCGTTACCGGGACGACTTGCCTCTCATGGTAATGCTTTCTTAAATACGATGCGTCAATTAGCAGGCTCTATAGGTACAGCAATCTTAGTTACTGTTATGACAACACAAACAACACAACATTTATCAGCTTTTGGGGAAGAGTTAGATAAAACGAATCCTGTTGTACAAGATCATATGCGTGAATTAGCATCGCAATATGGTGGTCAAGAAGGCGCAATGAAAGTGTTATTACAATTTGTAAATAAACTAGCAACAGTTGAAGGTATTAATGATGCATTTATAGTTGCAACGATATTTAGCATCATCGCTTTAATTTTATGTTTATTTTTACAAAGTAATAAAAAAGCAAAAGCTACAGCTCAAAAGTTAGAAGCAAGCTCAAATAACAATCATGAATAAATAAAATAAATTAATTGAAGTGTGACTAATCAAAAATTATGTTGTGGGGACATGATTTTTAAAGTATCGGTGCCAAATATGGTTATCGATACTTTTTTTATTTGTTGATTTATAAAATAAAAGAGGAATTATATTAAAATTTGGCATTGACGTAGTAGGTCATTAATAAAGAAAAAGCAGGAAGTGGGTCAACGAAATGAATTTTGTGAAAATAACATTTCTGTCCCAATCCCTACTATATAACATTA
>NZ_JACYHC010000813.1:0-1255 GCF_017152085.1 Staphylococcus sp. EG-SA-2 | reverse complement strand
AAACATAACGATTCGCAAGCAATTCATATTGATCTGTTGCATCGATATCTACCTCTTCATCTACAAGTCGCTTATACTTCAATGCACGTCTTTGATTCATCAAAACAATGGCTTCTACCAATATGATAATAATCGTCGCAACAATCGATATTACAACGACATTGGTATATGTCGCAAACGTCAAGTTCTCAATACCCAATCCATCAAAATTACCTAAAATTCCACCAATGATACCCCCTACAAGTCCACCTAGTAAAAGATATCCGATATATCTTAGTATTTTCATACCTCATCCTCCTCAATAATAAAAACAGTTTCCACCGTTTCATTGAAGATACGAGCAATCTTTATTGCAGTTAATACCGATGGCATAAAGTTATTTCGCTCAATTAGCGAAATGGTTTGTCTTGAAACACCCGCTAGTTTGGCAAGCTGCGTTTGGTTTAAGCCATCTCGTGCTCGTAATTCTTTCAATCGATTACGCACATCGCATCAACTCCTTAATTACACTGTAAATGATATTTGTCTTTTTGACAACTATATTTGTCAAATATGTACAAAAAATATGATTATCCAGCTATGTATGACATTTTGAAACAAACACCTCAACGCCTACAAGTCATAATTGTTTACTTTCGTTACACCTTCCCGCATAATTAACAGCATTCTAATTTTAGTATGATGCACGCATTTTCACTAAATCAAACGATTCAAAGGAGACTATTATGGCATTTACATTATCTGCAATTCAACAAGCACATCAACAATTTACTGGTGTTGATTTTCCAAAACTATTCAAAGCTTTTAAAGATATGGGGATGACTTACAATATCGTCAACATTCAAGATGGCACTGCAACATACGTACATCAATCAGAAGATGATATCGTTACGCCATCTGTGAAAAGTACGATTCCTGTTGCTCAAAAATCAAATCAATCTATCGTTCAAGATGTATTAACTAGACATCAACAAGGACAAACAGATTTTGAAACATTTTGTGATGAAATGGCTGAAGCTGGCATTTATAAATGGCATATCGATATTCAAGCGGGCACTTGTACTTATATCGACTTGCAAGACCAAGCTGTTATTTCAGAATTAATCCCTCAATAAGTTGTGTTTATAGCAATATTTTAATTATTATATAAAATTTGTTGATAATCATTATCGTTCGGTATAAAGTAAATACTATATACTACTTATGAGTGAGGTTGATTATCATGATAACTAACACTTTTATTTTAGGCATCACA
>NZ_JACYHC010000812.1:0-1259 GCF_017152085.1 Staphylococcus sp. EG-SA-2 | reverse complement strand
ATAGTTAAAGTTACGTGCTGCCTTTTTGCTTAGTACACGTGTATTGTATTTTAATGGGCGATAAAAGTTGTATTCTGAAACTTTAATACTACCGTTTTTATATACTTGTTCAACAACTGCGACATGTCCATAATATCCTGCAGTTGATTGCATGACAGCAAATTTTCTTGGTGTACGACCAGTCGCATATTTTGATTTACGTGCATTGTAATACCAATTTTTAGCATTGCCCCATCTATTAGAAACAGGTTTGCCGACTTGTGCGCGACGTTTAAATGCCCACCATGTACATTGGTTTTTACTATAATAATTAACTGCGGCATGCGATTGATGCGTTTGTTCGACGGATTGATAAGTGAAATCTGCTGAGAAAAGTACTGCAAAAGCAATTAATAAACGAATTAGTATCTTTTTATATTCCATTTTTATCTCCCAAGTTAATTTTTTTCTTTATTCAACGTTAATTATGATAACAAATTTTTTTTAGAAAACAATGTAAGCAATCAACAATAAAAGTAACTGTAATGAAGTTGTCATATAAAGTGTTGAATTGTAATAAAAATGGATTTTTTCATAAAATGTAGAAATTCATGTATTTAACAATTAATTGTCATAGTGATACAAGGATGTCAGAATTGATTAACAGCGGATATTAGTGGGAAAATATAAAATGATTTAAAAGAAAAGGTACGTGGTTCTATAACTGAAAGAAAATAGCAATCACAATATACTAAATGTAGCGATAACATTAAAAATAGCGCCCTGCAATCAGAGCGCTAACATGAGATGATGTGACTCCATGTATTCATGTATCATTGTACATTTGTGAATTGGTTGAAAACTGATAGTGCCCGTTTAATTACAGGTACTGAGATGCTTTCAGGACATGGATTTGTTCGAAAATATGACAATATTTCACTATGGCTCTTCACTTCTCTAGGGAAATTGCTATCTTGATTAATCCAATCAACCAATTCACCTAATGGTGTGTCATCACCAAGAAAACTTTGCATAAATTCGTAAAAGCTCAATACCTCACCTCGATTAATATACTTGAGCCATTAATATAATACCATAAAAGAATGTGTATTTTACATAAAACTTTTTATAAAGCAATTTTATAAATCTAAATTTATTGAATGTTTAAGAAGTTGTGTATAATGAAATAAACGTGTTGAAATAGTTAGGATGATGTTAGTGGATATCAAACATATGAAATATTTTATTGAAGTCGTTAAGCAAGGAGGCATGACTAATGC
>NZ_JACYHC010000811.1:0-1268 GCF_017152085.1 Staphylococcus sp. EG-SA-2 | reverse complement strand
TAATTTCGTTTCTAGGCTTACCATTTTCATAAAGTTTAATTATTTTAATTTAAATTATTTACTAAAAGCTCTTCAGTCTCTTGTCACAATAAAATCGCCTAACCTCTTAGTTTAACAATATCTATTCTCATAGAATTTGTCCAACTAAATGTAGACGATTCACTAAACTTCTAAAAAAATAAACCCCAAATTATAATAGTTTCAATATTAATATATTACAATTTATTCATAGGATTTTTATCATTTCAATTAATAGGTTGTTATCAGGGTTAAATAAACATTTTTTGTAATAGTTCTTTTTTACGTTCTTTTAATAACTCAATTCTATTCATTTGATTATTCATTTTATTGTCTATAGATTTTAACAATGCACTTACTTTATCTTGTTCAGTGAGACAAGGTATTTTAAGATTTATATTGCATAAGTTCGCATGAGTTAATTTAGCTGGTGCATTACCTGTGACAAATGCTCGTAGTTCTTTAAAATTTAAATAATAATTCATAAAAAACAAATTATGATCATTACTTTTAACTACATGCGCATGATTATTTACCCAGTATTGCCCATTAGCAATAAAGCTACTCGTCTCAAACTGCCCCCATTTTGCACCATCTTCTCCTATTAGTAATCGTTCTTCATTATTGAATAAATAATCTTTTACGTAATCAATAATTCCAGTTGCACCATAGTAAGGGTATAACCCCTTTTCTCTTAATGAAGAAGTAATTGGTTTTCTTCTATTATTTTCAAAGATAAAGATGTCTTTTATGAATTTGTTTTCCCACTCTGGATATTCTTCACCATTCTCATCTTTGAATCGCAATTCTTGTGTGAAGATTTTCTGCATATAGCCTTTTTTCTGTTGTTGAAGCAATTCAAGTTTTTGTTCTTCTAATTCAATTTGTCGGTCGAGTTTGCTGAAGAACTTGCCTATTTTTTGCTGTTCTTCAAATATAGTTGGGGTGAAGATTTTTAAATTAGCAATTTCTTTGAAGTTTAGACCTTCTCGACTACCTCCACTTTGTGCAAGGAAAATTTTCCTTTTACCTTTTCTTGATAATAGATACTGTCCAAAAAAATTATAATAATACTCTTTTTTCAATCTAATAATACATACATGTTGATTTAAATTAGCATGTATTTCAACTATCGAATTAATGGCTGTTCTACCTATTGATGCTCCTGTAATATTTAAAAGAACATCACCATAGTACGTTCTACTATTTTTCATCTCATCATCTATATCTTTACTAATATAAACTAAGTC
>NZ_JACYHC010000810.1:0-1275 GCF_017152085.1 Staphylococcus sp. EG-SA-2 | reverse complement strand
TACCGTTACTATCTTTAAGAATGACATAAACACCTTTAATCCCTTTTTCATTGGCATCTTGTTTACCATCTTTATTTGTATCTTCCCATACATAGTCACCTAGATTATATTTCTTTTGGTCGCCATTTGCAGTTGATGAGCCATTCACATTTGAATAACTGTTTGACCAACTACTTTTTCCATTTTGTGTTTCTAAAGTATAATCAATTTTCCCATTATCTGTTGAACTATTATCTGGATAAGCAACTTGTTGAATGATGTACTGTTTATCACTACTAGATTGACCATTCAATAAATCTACTGTCGCCGTCTTATTATCATTACTATAAATAACATCGAATTGACCAGTAACATCTTTAAGTTTTGAAGTATCTGGGGTGAAACTATCCACAAATTGATTTTGATCTGTCACTTCGTAAATTTTGAAGTTTTTAGCATCTGGATTAAATTTATAACCAGTTAAATTTGTTACAAATGTTTCTTTTGTATAGGTCTTTTTAGGTTGATTTACATAAACAGTCATATTACGTGACAAATCTTCATTATTAATATAATTTGTACTCGAAATAAGTTGTTGACCTTTTTGATTACCATAATCGACAATGACATCTTTACTATATGTATCATTACCTAAAGTTACTTCCATTTTATAAGCAGTTTTATCAGTTGTTGCATTTTCACGTTTCGCAAATGCGACTTGTTCAAAGCTACCGCTAACATTTGTGTATTGATCTACATAATTCGTAAAAGTATACGTTGTTGTATTTGTTTTACTATCGTAAATACCTTTTGCAATAATATTACCTTGGGCATTATATAAATTTTGAGTTTGTGAAGGTAATCTTACAGAACCTGGACGGAAATATTGACCATATTTAAAAGTAAATGTATCGCCCTCTTTAACAGAATCATCGATTGTGTAATTCGCTTTTAATTTTAAAACATCACTTGAAGTTGCCCAAAATTCAGTATTTCCTGTTGTTTTATTAACATGTCCTTTATCAATCGCAATATCAATGTTCGTAAAATGTACTTTATCATTAACATTTGTTCCTTGTTGTGGAGCTGCAACAGTATTCACTGCCATGCGATTTAAAGCTCTTTGTTTAATAGTCGTTGTTTTAGGTGTAGTTGAAACGTTTTTTGCTTGTGTTAAATTACTTTTATCAGTTTCATTACTATATGTAGTTGATGATTTATCATTTGTTGTTACATTGCTAGTTTGTGTAGTAGATTGACTAGCTGTAGCGTTTTGTGGTGATTGCATGTTACTAC
>NZ_JACYHC010000809.1:0-1294 GCF_017152085.1 Staphylococcus sp. EG-SA-2 | reverse complement strand
CTAGTAACCATAATTTGATCATTTTTCTTTTGCATTTCTGCACCAATACCTACAAAATCACCTGAAACACCTTCATTAAAGGATTTCGTTTGTTCTTTTGTTAAATATTCAGAATAAGGATCTTTTAATTCTTTGACCATACCATCAATTGCAGCTTTACTTAACTTGTCAGAGTCCTGTTTTTTGTAATAATCACTATTTAAGATTTTATACACATTTTCAATTTTATTTAAGTTTGCTTGATCAGTTTTGTTTAAACCACTTATTTTTTGATTTATAAAAATATATGCAACAACTGTGATGACAGCTGTTATTAGGATTGTACCAATTAATATTGATATGAATTGCCAACGTTTTAAGTGAACGCGTTTCGATGAATTAGTTTCTTGGTCTTGATTGCTTGTTGCAATTTCAGCGCGTTCATCATCGGATGAAGATGTGTGTTGCTTATCATCCATTGTATCACTTCCTTATTATGTATTATGTACTTTTAAATTCTGTGTAGTTAATCATATCAATTTATGCAAGATAGCGCACCATATTTCACTATAATTGATTAATTTTTAGTCACAACTTAGTTTATTTTAAATTAAAACCAGGATAACGAATTGCATCACCCTGGTTCTAACTATTATTATTAAAAATTATATTAAAATTTTAGCCATTCCGTATATTCTTCATATAAATCATCAAATACAGACATTGGCAATGTGAAATCACCATGTGTCTCAATATAATCAGACAGTATGTTAAAATCATCATCGTGTTTTGGGAAAGCAAGATCGTCAAATATCTCTTCTGCTAGACGACCTTTATCATCGTGTCGACCACGAACTGTCATGACAAATTGATAAAACGAATAGTTTTTCATTAGTTCATTGTCACATCAATCACTTTTGTTTCACCTTTAATCACAGCATTTTCATCATAAATATTAATTGAAGCTGCTTGATCAGTGTTAGTAATTATAATTGGTGAAATAACAGATTTAGCGTTATTATTAATAAATTCAAGGTTGAATCTTACTAATGGATCTCCGACGTTAACTTCGTCACCACTAGACACTAACACTTCAAATCCTTCACCGTCTAATTGAACTGTGTCTAAACCGATATGAACTAATAATTCTAATCCGTTATCTGCTTTTAACCCAATCGCATGCTTAGTTGGAAAGACATTGTCAACACGTCCTGCAATTGGAGACACAACTTCTCCTTCAGTTGGATTAATACCAAAACCTTCGCCCATCATTTTTTGTGCGAATACAGGATCTGGAATATCTTCAATTTTCACG
>NZ_JACYHC010000808.1:0-1300 GCF_017152085.1 Staphylococcus sp. EG-SA-2 | reverse complement strand
ATTAAATGAGGAAATGTATAGAGCAGTGCATATAGATAAATCTATGATTGGATTAACACTAATATAAATATAAATGAAAAACCATCCACTTAAACTTTTGATAAGTTAGGTGGATGGTTATTTATTGCGTTGTTCTAAAAATTTGGACATTTATATAGAAGGAACTATATATAATGTGAAGGTTATGGCAATTCGCTTCAATGAAGGCGACGTGAAAGTGAATACTAAATGATTCGAGGTCAGACTCCGAGAACAGTGTCCGTCATGCTTACCGCATACTAATGAAGCATTATTATATCAGTGTTTATAGCCGATTTAAGATAATAAAGTTTGCTAAACAAAAAAGCCAATCCATTGATGTTGGATTGACCTTGTATATGCCTCTGAATCTCTAATTTTAAAAAATATGAATATAAATAAGACATTAAAAATTAAATTTCAGTTGTTGCAATTTCTTCATCTGTAGGTACATCATCGTTAAGACCAACAAGTGCTTCAGAAACATTTCGTGAATGATAACCGATACGTTCAAGAACACCAATCATATCGATATATAGTAATCCGCCTTTTGTTGTACATTCGCCACGATTAAGGCGTTTAATATGACCTTTGCGTAGTTTATGTTCAATATTAAATGATTCTCTACTACGTTCTACAATTTCATCTTTTTTCGTTTTGTCATAAACATCTAACATGTCGATGGCTTTATCAAATGACTCAGCAACATGGTTGAATAATTTATCCATACCGCGTTGTGCATCTTCTGTAATGCGAATATCTTCATCATGTTGGCGTTTTAATTGAGCGACATACTCTTCTGTTAGCTCTGCTACTTTTAAAATAGAGCGATTGACATCAAACATAACTGCTAAACGCTCAACGTCTGCCTTCGTAATGGCTTTTGTAGAAATTCTAACTAAATAATTTCGAATGCTATCATTGATTGTTTCAACAGCTTGGTGCTTTTGTTCAAGCTTCTTGATCAATTTTTTATCGTCTTTTGTAATTTCGCGAATGTCTTCAAACATTGATAAGACAATCTGACCCACATTTTGTAATTCTTTTTGAGTTTCTTGTAATGCAACACCAGGTGCGTGATAAACAAGATCTTTGTTTAAGTGCTGAGGTTTATAGTCATCAGCAATATCTTTACCTGGGACAAGCTTTGTAACTATCCATGCTAAACCTGCTACAAATGGTAATTGAATCAAAGTATTTGTTATGTTGAAGATACCATGTGATACTGCAATCGTCATCGCTGGTTTTAAGTGCCATACATCTTGTAACAAACTAATCAAAT
>NZ_JACYHC010000807.1:0-1312 GCF_017152085.1 Staphylococcus sp. EG-SA-2 | reverse complement strand
TATTACAGATAGCATTATTTGTGTTTCAGATTTCGATAAACAGTTAGCGTTAAAATATCGATTTAATCGATTGAAATTAACCACAATACATAATGGTATTGCAGATGTTCCCGCTGTTAAGCAAACGCTAAAAAGCCAATCACATAACAATATTGGCGAAGTAGTTGGAATGTTGCCTAATAAACAAGATTTACAGATTAATGCCCCGACAAAGCATCAATTTGTTATGATTGCAAGATTTGCTTATCCAAAATTGCCACAAAATCTAATCGCGGCAATAGAGATATTGAAATTACATAACAGTAATCATGCGCATTTTACATTTATAGGCGATGGACCTACATTAAATGATTGTCAGCAACAAGTTGTACAAGCTGGGTTAGAAAATGATGTCACATTTTTGGGCAATGTCATTAATGCGAGTCATTTATTATCACAATACGATACGTTTATTTTAATAAGTAAGCATGAAGGTTTGCCAATTAGCATTATAGAAGCTATGGCTACAGGTTTGCCTGTTATAGCCAGTCATGTTGGCGGTATTTCAGAATTAGTAGCTGATAATGGTATATGTATGATGAACAACCAACCCGAAACTATTGCTAAAGTCCTGGAAAAATATTTAATAGACAGTGATTACATCAAAATGAGTAATCAATCTAGAAAACGTTATTTAGAATGTTTTACTGAGGAGAAAATGATTAAAGAAGTGGAAGACGTTTATAATGGAAAATCAACACAATAGTAAATTACTAACATTGTTACTTATCGGTTTAGCGGTTTTTATTCAGCAATCTTCGGTTATTGCCGGTGTGAATGTTTCTATAGCTGACTTTATCACATTACTAATATTAGTTTATTTACTGTTTTTCGCTAACCATTTATTAAAGGCAAATCATTTTTTACAGTTTTTCATTATTTTGTATACATATCGTATGATTATTACGCTTTGTTTGCTATTTTTTGATGATTTGATATTTATTACGGTTAAGGAAGTTCTTGCATCTACAGTTAAATATGCATTTGTAGTCATTTATTTCTATTTAGGGATGATCATCTTTAAGTTAGGTAATAGCAAAAAAGTGATCGTTACCTCTTATATTATAAGCAGTGTGACTATAGGTCTATTTTGTATTATAGCTGGTTTGAACAAGTCCCCTTTACTAATGAAATTGTTATATTTTGATGAAATACGTTCAAAAGGATTAATGAATGACCCTAACTATTTCGCGATGACACAGATTATTACATTGGTACTTGCTTACAAGTATATTCATAATTACATATTCAAGGTCCTTGCATGTGGTATTTT
>NZ_JACYHC010000806.1:0-12914 GCF_017152085.1 Staphylococcus sp. EG-SA-2 | reverse complement strand
AAACAATTACATTATCAACTTTACATTAACTAAACAGCAAAAAAAGCCATCTATATCACTCCATAAAAGTGACCTAGATGGCTTTATTGTTTGAGTCGAATTTGACTCATACATAGCTTTGTTTAAATGCTGATTAACGAATTTCTTGGATTCTAGCAGCTTTACCACGTAAACTACGTAAGTAATATAATTTAGCACGACGTACTTTACCACGACGTTTAACTTCGATTTTTTCAATTTTTGGTGTGTGTAATGGGAATGTACGTTCCACGCCAACACCTGATGAAATTTTACGAACTGTAAACGTTTCAGAAACGCCACCGCCACGACGTTTAATTACAATGCCTTCGAATACTTGGATACGCTCACGAGTACCCTCAATGATACGTACGTGTACACGTAAAGTATCACCAGGACGGAAACTTGGTAAGTCTGTACGCAATTGTGATTTAGTTACTGCTTCGATTAATTTGTGATTTGTCATTATAAATTCTCCTCTTCAACCTATGTTCTTGCCTCGACAAATATATAGCAGCGGATCATAGTGATTTTTGTGTTTCCACACTCAGAATATGTTAGCACAATACTAACCTTTTTTCAATCCTATTTTATATCTTTCTAATATTTGCTTATCTTCATTAGTTAATGGATATTTTTCAATTAAGTCAGGTCTTTTATTATATGTGCGGATCAACTTTTGCTCATGTCTCCATGCATCAATATTGGCATGATTTCCAGACAATAAAACATCTGGAACTGTTAGACCCTTAAATTCACGCGGACGTGTATATTGCGGAAACTCTAATAACCCATCTGAAAATGAATCGTCTTGATGTGACTGTTCATTACCTAAAACACCTGGAATCAGTCTAACAATAGCATCAGTCATTGTCATTGCCGGTAACTCACCGCCAGTTAACACATAGTCACCCATTGATATTTCATCTGTGACAAGATGTGTTCGGATACGTTCATCGTAACCTTCATAATGTCCGCATATGAAAACGATGTGGTCAGCCTTGCTTAATTCAACAGCTTTCTGATGTGAAAATGGCTCGCCTTGTGGACACATTAAAATAACGCGTGTTTGTTCTGTGACATCTAAGTCTTCCATCGCATTAAAAACAGGTTCAGGCTTTAACACCATACCTTGTCCGCCACCATACGGATAATCATCTACTTGGTTGTGCTTGTTAATTGCATAATCTCTAAAATTAACCGTATTGATTTGTAATTTATTGTTTTCTTGGGCACGTTTCATAATTGAATGATTTAAAACACCATCAAACATTTCAGGAAATAAAGTTAAATAATCAATTTTCATTAATCCAACAATCCTTCCATTGGCGTGATGATAATTTTTTTATTTTCAACATCCACTTCTTTTACAACATCAGCAATATAAGGAATCAAATATTCTTTAGATCCTTTAATCACCCACACATCATTCGCACCTGTTTCAAATATATTAATTACACGACCTATTGGTGTTTCTTGATCATCAAAAACTGTACATCCTATAATATCTGAATAATAAAATTCATTTTCCTCAAGTACGATATCTTCATGATCACGCTCTTGATAAATAGAACTCCCTTTTAAATGCTCAATATCATTAATATTATTAATACCTTCAAATGTAAGCATATGAAGCCCTTTATGCACTCTATGTGACTTAACAGTATATTCAAGGTCGTTATTGTTATGCACAACTGTCAGCACTTGACCGGGTTGAAAACGAACGTCTGTAAAGTCTGAATTGGATTTTACTTTAATTTCACCTTTAATACCATGTGTGTTAACAATTTGACCAACTTCAACTCTCATTCTATTACCTCCAACTCTATGCTTTGAACACTTCTATTTTAATTGAAAATAATTCAAAGAAAAAGGGCACCATTATGGTACCCAATACGTTCTATATTACTAACATGTGATATTCCCAACGTATCATTGAGTAATAACTGTCAGTGTAAACGAGTTATTCTTATTGTTAGAACAATTTTACGCTAAATTACTTAGCTTTCTTTTGTTCGTCAAATTTTTTCATAATACCTTCTTTTGATAAGATATTGTGAACTGTATCAGTTGGTTTCGCACCATCATTTAACCATTTTAAAGCTAACGCTTCGTCAACTTTAATTTCTGGAGCATTAGCGCTCGTTGGGTTATAAGTACCGATTTGTTCGATGATACGTCCGTCACGTGGAGAACGAGCATCTGCTACTACGATACGATAGAATGGATTTCTTTTTGAACCTAAACGTGTTAAACGAATTTTAACTGCCATTTATAAAATCTCCTTTAAGTCATGTTTTAATTTTTATTTTCTACAAGAAATAATATTAACAGGTGTATGAATGTTTGTAAAGAGTTTTTTCTTTACCAGGAAAATTATTGAACCTTTTTCTTACAATAATAACTATGTGATTACTAAATTAGACTGTTAATAGGTTATAAAAATTCATAGTAGCCTTCACCACCTACGTGTTAAGTTAATTTATCTCGTAAGGACATGAATGGTACCACTTCTAACGCACATGTTCCACCAATATAACTTATTAATATTAGCAACAATAACCTCATGTTCTAGCAAATCCGCAATTTCAGTTTTTAATTATTATTGTGTATCTAAAAATATGCACCCCATAAAGTTATATTCTTTAGTATAACTTTCGGGATGCACATCTCATTGCAACAAAAATCAGCGTGTTATATTAAACATTAAAACGGTAAATTCATACCTTTTAACATATTTTGCATTTGATTGCGTTTACCTTTTTTACCTTTACCGCCACCAGTGAATTGTTTCATCATTTTCTTCATATCGTTAAATTGTTTCATCAAACGATTGACTTCTTGTAATGAACGACCAGACCCTTTAGCAATACGCTTTTTACGTGATACATTCAATGTGTCTGGATTGTTTCTTTCAGCCGGCGTCATTGACTGGATAATCGCTTTAATATGATCAATTTGCTTTTCACTCATATTAAGCTTATCTAGCCCTTTCATTTTATTCATACCTGGAATCATTTTCATAATATCATCCAGTGGTCCTAGATTTTTCACCTGATCAAGTTGTTCTAAAAAATCATCTAAAGTAAACGATGACTCACGCATCTTTTTCTCTAAATCTTTTGCTTTTTCTTGATCCACATCTTGTTGCGCTTTTTCAATTAAACTTAACACATCACCCATACCTAAAATACGTGATGCCATACGTTCAGGATGGAATAGCTCTAAACCATCTAACTTTTCACTCATACCAACAAATTTAATTGGTTTTTGTGTCACCGAACGAATAGATAAAGCTGCACCACCACGTGTATCACCATCTAATTTAGTTAAGGTAACACCTGTGACATCAAGTTGATCGTCAAAAGATTCTGCAACATTGACAGCATCTTGACCCGTCATTGAATCGACAACTAACATAATTTCGTTTGGTTTAGCAATTTCTTTTACTTCTTTTAATTCGTTCATCAATGCTTCATCGATGTGTAATCGACCTGCTGTATCAATGATTACAAAGTCTAAATGTTCTTCTTTAGCATGTTTTAATGCATTAGTTACAATTTGTTGTGGCTTTACTTGATCTCCTTCACTGTATACAGGAATATCAATTTGTTTCCCTACTGTTTGTAATTGATTTATCGCTGCTGGACGATAAATATCTGCTGCAACTAACATAGGTTTTTTGTTGTATTTTTTACGCATCAATAATGCTAATTTACCTGCAGTTGTTGTTTTACCAGCACCTTGTAAACCAACCATCATAACAACAGTAGGTGGTTTATTTGACATATTAATCGATGTATTTTCTCCACCCATCAACTTCGTTAATTCATCTTGAACTATTTTAATAACTTGTTGCCCTGGTGTTAATGATTGCATTACATCGGAACCTAATGCGCGTTCTGATACTGTTTTAATAAATTCTTTTACCACTTTAAAGTTTACGTCAGCCTCAAATAACGCTAATCTTACTTCACGCATCATTATCTTTATATCAGCTTCAGTAAGTTTACCCTTACCACGCATTTTTTGCATCGTCGCTTGCAGGCGTTCTGATAAGCCTTCAAATGCCATATCGATGTCCTCCCTCAATTTATATCTATTCTAAGTCTTCTAATTGTTGAATATAACGTTGTATTTGTTCTGGATTACTTAAATGTTGTTTCATTTCATCATATATTTCTCGGCGTTGCTCAAATTTCTGGTATAATTCCAATTTCTTTTCATAATCTTCAACTAAATCGCCAGTTCTTCTTATATTATCATAAACTGCTTGTCTACTCACATTAAAAGTATCTGCGATTTCACTTAAAGAATAATCTTCGAGATAAAATAATTCCAAATAATTACGTTGTTTATTCGTCAATAAGGATTGATAAAAATCAAACAAATAATTCATTCGTAACGTTTTAACTAAATCATTTTGCCCCATGATTATCGTCCTTTTCTTCTGTTACAATTTGATCATTTTCAACTGTTGTTATTTCGTCATTTTGTTCAATCATATCAGCGAATAAGCCGTAGACATAACTTTCAGGGTTAAATGGTTGTAAGTCATCTAATTGCTCACCTAAACCTACATATTTAACTGGAATGTGCAATTCATTACGAATGGCTAATACGATACCACCTTTGGCTGTACCATCTAATTTCGTTAATACAATACCTGTAACATTTGTTACTTCTTTAAAGTTTCTAGCTTGTGACAACGCATTCTGACCAGTTGTAGCATCTAAACATAGTAATGCTTCATGAGGCGCATCTGGCACTGCTCGATTAATTACACGCTTAACTTTTTCTAATTCTTGCATTAGATTTGTTTTATTTTGTAAACGTCCAGCGGTATCACAGATTAAAATATCAACACCTTTGTTTTTAGCGGCATTAATCGCATCATACATAACAGCAGCTGGATCAGAACCTTCACTTTGGCTAATTACATCTACACCAACACGTTCGCCCCAAACTTTCAATTGATCAATAGCACCCGCTCTAAAAGTATCGCCCGCAGCTAACATTACTTTTTTACCTTCCATTTTATATCGGTAAGCTAATTTTCCAATTGTTGTTGTTTTACCAACACCATTCACACCGACCATTAAAATGACATTTAAACGACCATCTTCTATGTTCATAGCTTCTGAATTATCATCTTCTTGATGGTAAATCTCTACGATTTTTTCAACAATGACTTCACGCAAATCTTCAGTATCTTGAATATTACGTCGTTGTGCTTCCATACGTAATTCTTCAGTTAACGTCATCACTGTATTAAAACCGACGTCTGCAGTGATTAACATTTCTTCTAAAGCTTCAAAAAAGTCTTCATCTACTTTACGATATCTCGCTATCAAATTATTTAATTGTTCTTGGAAATTTTGACGAGATTTTTCGAGTCCTGCTTTAAATTTAGCACCCATTTTTTGAGCTTCAATTTCTTCAAAATCTTCAATTGATATTAAGCCATCGTCATCAAAATCCGCTTCACTCAACTTGCGTGGCTTCTTTTTCACTTCAGCATTTTCTGCTAAATCATTTACGTCCTGCGTTGAACCTTCAGAATGTGTATCTTCTAATTTGTCTTGACCTTGTTCTTCTCTTAAGGATTTAACTTCTTCATTTTCTTTATTTGTTGCAAACTTATCTTTTAAGCGTTTAAAAAAGCTCATTATTGCTCCTCCTTCAACACATCATCTATTGTATTTAAATTCACACTCACAAGTTTAGTAACACCTGATTCTTGCATTGTTACACCGTATAACCTATCTGCAAATTCCATTGTTCCTTTACGGTGTGTAATAACAATGAATTGTGTTTCGTCTGATAACTCATTTAAATATTTTGCGTATCTAATAACATTTGCTTCATCTAGTGCAGCTTCAACCTCATCTAATATAACAAAAGGTGCAGATCTTACTTTTAAAATTGCAAATAGTAAAGCAATAGCAGTTAATGCACGCTCACCACCACTCAGTAACGATAAATGTTGCAACTTTTTACCCGGTGGTTGTACCACAATATCAATACCAGCTGTTAAATAATCGGCTTCAGTTAATTGCAATTCTGCATCGCCTCCACCAAACAATTGTTTGAACACAGCTGTAAAATGTCCTTGAATAGCATGGAAAGTTTCTTTAAATCTTTCAGTAACCTCTTGATCCATTTCACTTATAATTTGCTCTAATGTTTCTTTAGCTTTACGAAGATCTGTACGTTGTTCACTTAAAAATGTATAACGTTCATTTAACTCTTCAAATTGTTCAATTGCATTTAAGTTTACAGGACCTAGTTCATCAATCGACATCTTCATTAACTTAACTTTTTTACGTAATGCGTCAATCGATTCATCACTCGTATATTCAGATTTCGCACGTTCAACAGTCAATTGATATTCATCATTTAAATGATCTATCGCATGATGAATTAATACATCTAACTTTGATTGTTCAGCTTTAATATCTTGGTAGTGATTTTCGATAGCTAAAATATCTTGGTGACAAACTTGTAGTGTAGCTTCCTGCGCATCGATTTGTTCATTCAACTCAATACGTTGTTGTTTCAATTTATCTAATTCATCAGATAAGCGTGTTCTCGTTTCTTGTTGACCATTAATTTGATCTTTAATATTTTGAAAAGCTTGTTCGCCCATCACTTCATCCGAATTAAAGAATGCAATTTTTTCTTTAACATCTTTTAATTGATGTTTAGTTTGTTGACTTTGATTATTTAATCGATCTATTGTCTGTTGTTGTGTTTTAATACGCTCTTTAACCACAGCAAGATCAGATTGTTTCTGATGTAACGTTTGTTGTGTTTTAGTTACGCTTTCCTTACCTTCTTTAGAAAGTTTTGTGTAGCGTTCAATTTCATCTTCTAGTCGTTTTAAAGATGCTTTAATACTTTCTAAATGAGTTTCTTTTTCACTCAAAGTTTGTCGACTTTTGTCACTCGTATAACCATCATTTTTTTCAAATTCGAATTCTTCATGATCATTTTTTATTTGTGTTTCTTGTGTAGTTAATCTATCGAGCTCCATTTCAAAATGATGCACTTGCTCTTTAAGTGTATTATGCTTTTGACTTTTTTCAAAATACAGTTCACTTAATTGATCACTTTTTATCTTCAACTCTTTAAATTGTTGTTCAAATGATTCTGTTTGACGCAAGTAATCTTCTAATTGGTGTCTCATTGTTGTCAACTCGTCTTTTTGAGACAGAATACTTTTGGACTTACGAGCGCCACCACCAGTCATAGAACCACCAGGGTTTACAATATCACCTTCCAAAGTAACAATACGAGTTCGATATTTAATCGCACGTGCCAATTCATTTGCATGCTTTAAATGATCAACGATAATCGTATTACCTAATAAATTCCCGATAATATTTTGATATTCTGGTGCTACTTTCACTGCTTCCGAAGCAATACTAATAAATCCGTTTGCCTCTTTAGCAATAGATTTAATATCAGTCGCTACCACTCTACTCTGTATAACATTTAATGGTAAAAACGTCGCACGACCTAAATTACGTTCTTTTAAAAATTGAATAGCCTGGCGTCCATCTTTTTCTGAATCTACAATGACATGTTGTAATGAAGCACCTAATGCTGTTTCAATTGCCTGAGTTAATTTAGATGGCACATCAATAATTTCCGCAACTGCACCATGAATACCCTTTAATTCTTTATTTTTAGCTTTCAAAATATGTTTGACGCCATTGAAAAAATAAGTGTATTCTTCCTCTTGCGTTGCCAAACTATCAATACGTGTTTTCATTTTTTCGGTATATCGATATGCTTGATACAATTTCTCTTCGTATTCATTTTGTGCTTTTTTTGTATCAGTGAGATCTTTTTCTATATTTTTAATTTCTTTATCTACAGCAGAAAGTTCTTTGTTGGTCTGTTGATATTCTTTTTTTGTCGTTTTTATTTGACCCTGAATATCTTTCAATTGCTCAAAAACTTCAACTAATCGAGAATCTAGTCTTGATTTTTTAGCCTCATTCTCTTCTATAGTATGCTTTAAAAAACGAATATCATTGTTAACATCTGATTGCTCTGACATTAATGTATAGTATTCGTTTTTAATTTCTTCCAATTTTTCATCATGTGCTTCGTCTGAAACATATAGTTGTTCTTCAAGTTCACGAATGACAGCATTGAGTTCTTTTTGTTTACTTTTCAGAGACTTATAAGTATCTTGAGCTTCAGAAATCTCATTTGATATATTTTCTAAAAGCTCCATTAAATTTTCTTGTTCTTCTTCATATCGTGCATTTGTTTCAGATTGATTTTTCTTACGTTCTTCTAAAACATTTAATTGTCCCGTATATTTTTCAAAGGCTTCCGTAGCTTTTACTAATTGATAATTAAGCGATTCAACATCGTTATCAAGTTGATGTCGTTTACCTTTATATTGTTGAATTTGTTGGCTTAAACGTTGCTTGTCAGCTTCTTTATTTGCTTGTTGACCTTGTAAATCATTTAAACGTTGATCTAATTGTCTATTGTCATTTGTATATTGATCAATATCGTGCACTGTAACTACAATGTCACTATGTTTCATTTGATGTGAAAGTGTCTTATATTCTTTAGCTATAGCTGCCTCCTCTTTTAGAGGTTCTACGCGACCTTCCAAATCATATAAAATGTCTTCTACTCTCGTTAAATTATCTTCTGTTTGGTCAAGTTTATTTAATGATTCAGCCTTACGTTTTTTATATTTAAGTACACCAGCCGATTCTTCAATAATTTGACGTCTATCAATTGGTTTAGCATTTAGTATTTCATCAACTCTACCTTGCGAGATAATGCTATACGCTTCTTTTCCCAATCCAGAATCTAAAAATAAATCGGCAATATCTTTTAATCTTGCACGGTCATTATTTATGTAGTACTCACTTTCACCACTTCGATACAATCTTCTTGTTACAATAACTTCGTTTTCATCAACACTGAGCTTTTTAGAATGATTATCTAATCTTAACTGTACTTCAGCATAATTTTGAGCTTTGCGATGTTCTGCACCTGAGAAGATAATATCTTCCATTTTTGAGCCACGTAATGATTTAGCCGATTGTTCACCCAACACCCATTTAATAGCATCTGTAATATTACTTTTACCGCTTCCATTTGGACCAACAATTGCAGTTACACCTTTATCGAATTGAACATTGGTTTGATCTGCAAAAGACTTAAATCCAATGGCATCTATTGATTTTAAATAAACCATCCTAAACTCCTTATCACAATTTTAAAGAACACATGTATACGATATTTTAATATTTGTATATTAAATTTCGAAGTTGTTCCATAAAATATTAAAAATTCTTCCTTAAATCCTAAATCGAACACCTATATGTCGTATCATATAAATTTCTATTTAATTTGTTTTAATTGCTTATAGGCACTTTCAGCAGCACGTTGTTCTGATTCTTTTTTCGTTTTCCCTTTACCTTCAGCTATTGCTTCCCCTTGCAGAATAACTTCTGAAGTGAATAGACGATGATGTGCCGGTCCCTCTTCTTTTATTAAATTATAGGTTACATCACCTTTATTTTGCTGGTGCACATATTCTTGGAATTGTGTTTTAAAATCTACCACGCCTAATAACTCATTTTGTTCTACATGTGGGAAAATAACTTTCTCAGCAAATTTCCAAACTATATCTAGTCCTTGATCCAAATACAATGCCCCAATAAATGCTTCGAATGCATCTGATATTAATGATGGTCTTGTACGTCCCCCTGTTTTCTCTTCACCTTTACCAAGTAAAATCATTTCGTTCAATCCAATTTTATTCGCAAATATTACAAGTGAGGGCTCACATACAATAGTGGCACGCATTTTTGTTAAATTCCCTTCTGGCAAGTTGGGATGTTTATCAAATAAATATCGTGAAACCGTCAATTCTAATACCGCATCACCCAAAAACTCTAAACGCTCATTATGGTCTAAACGATTCATATTAAAATCATTAATAAAACTCGAATGCGAAAATGCTTGTTGGTATAAATCAATATTTTGATAAGTAAAGCCTAACTCTGTCATTTTAGTATCAAAGCGCTTTCTAAAACGATTAACTATCTCACTTTTCTTTTGTTTAGACATTATTTTATCTCCTTTATGTGTTGCTCTTGAATCATCTTTAATTTTACGTTAAAACTATTGATAATTAAAGAAAAAAACTGAGTCGACAATACTGACGACCCAGATGTAAGATTTATTATTTTTCAAGACTGTTAATAAATTTAACAGCATCACCAACAGTGTTGATTTTTTCAGCTTCTTCATCAGGAATTTCAGTACCAAACTCGTCTTCTAATTCCATTACTAATTCAGCGATATCAAGTGAGTCAGCGCCTAAATCATCTTTGAAAGATGCATCTTCAGTTACTTTATCAGCGTCTACACCTAAACGGTCAACGATGATATCTTTTACTTTATCGAAATTTTCCACGTCGATTCACCTCCTTTAAAAATGCCTATACATAGACTATTATATTTTCCCATTTTAAATTCTAAAAAACAAGTAGAAATTTTAGAAACACTTATCAATTTATTGATTAGTGTTTCTTATGCATGAGCTTTAGCTCAGGTGTACCTCTATCCCAGTTATCAATTTATTGATTACTGCGTCTTTATCTTGAGCTTTAGCTCAAGCGTTCCTCTAATCTTCTTATCAATTTATTGATTAGTGTTTCTTAGGGAGAAATTCTGGAACCTTATCTAGGTTGCTTAGAATTTCCCCCGCAAAGTTGACTAGGTCAGACAATTCTCCATTGGATGACCAGTCAACCACTGCGTCAATGAGCTTTAGCTCAAATATATTACATGTACATTCCACCATTTACATGGATTGTTTGACCTGTAATATATTTTGCTTTGTCTGATGCTAAGAACGCTACTGTATTAGCAATATCTGTGTCTTGACCAAAACGTGCTAACGGAATTTGAGTCAACATTTGTTCTTTAAGCTCATCACTTAAAGCATCTGTCATATCAGAAACAATAAAACCAGGTGCAACTGCATTTACAGTGATACCACGAGATGCTAATTCACGCGCCGCAGATTTAGTTAAACCAATAACACCTGCTTTTGTTGCAACATAGTTTGCTTGTCCCGGATTACCTACTGCTCCAACAACACTTGATAAATTGATGATAGCACCACTACGTTGTCTTAACATTTGTGGTGTTGCTTTTTGGATACAGTTAAATACACCTTTTAAGTTTGTGTCAATAACATCATCCCACTCTTGTTCTTTCATACGCATTAATAAATTATCGCGAGTAATACCTGCATTATTTACTAAAACATCTAAAGAACCAAATTGGCTAACTACTTCTTTAATCATTGCTTTAACTTCATCAGCATCGGCAACATTTGCTTGAATCGCAAAACTGTCAACACCTTTAGCTTTGATTTCTTCGACTACTGCTTCAGCTTTCTCTTTGCTGCCTGCATAGTTTACTGCTACATTATATCCTTCTTCTGCTAATTGTAACGCAATACTACGTCCAATTCCTCTTGATGCACCTGTTACTAAAGCACTCTTAGTCATTTTCATTCCATCCTTTCACATCTTCTAAAGTTTGAATTGATGTTAACTTAACATCTCTATTTATTTTTTTAATTAAGCCAGATAAAACTTTTCCAGGACCAATTTCAATAAAATGATCAACACCTTGGTCTATTAGCCATTCTGTTGAGTTAATGAATTGTACTGGTGAATATAATTGCTTGACCATATTAGATTTAATTACTTCTTTGTCAGTTTCACCTTGCGCATTTACATTTTGAACTACAGGAAACTTAGCATCACGCCATTCAAATTGATTAATGTAACTTGAAAAATCTTCTTCAATCACTTTCATTAGCGATGAATGGAATGGTCCAGATACTGCTAAAGGCATGACACGTTTTGCACCTAATGATTTACCTTTTTCTACTAGCTCATCAATTAAAGCTTTGTGACCTGAAACAACAATTTGACCTGGGCAATTAATGTTTGCTGGTTCAATTATTTTGTCATCAGATGATAATGACTTACAAATTTCATCGACTTTATCAAAATCTAATCCCAATACTGCAGCCATGCTTCCTACACCAGTAGGAAATGCTTGCGCCATTAATTGACCACGTTTTCTAACAATTTTAACTGCATCTTCAAATGATAATACGTCAGCTGCAACTAAACTTGAATATTCACCTAAACTATGCCCCATAGTAAAATCAGGATTCAAATTTTTTAGCGCTGCTAATAATGCCGAACTATGCGTCAATAAAGCTGGTTGCGTGTTTTCAGTTTCACCCAATTTACCTTCTTCATCAGTAAACATTGTCTCTAAAATATCAAAGTCTAACGTCTTTGCTACTGAAGTTAAAATTTCAGTTGCTTGATCATTGTTATTAAACAAATCTTGTGCCATACCAACTTTTTGGGCACCTTGTCCCGGAAAAATAATTGCTGTTTTACTCATTTGATTCACCTACAGTCTCTTTCATTGTTTGTACAATATTTTGTTCTCCTGCGATTTTCGCTTGTCTAATTGCAGAATAAAAAGCTTTAGCATTTGAACTACCGTGTGCTTTAACTACAGTACCTTCCAATCCTAATAATACTGAACCACCGTATTCTGAGTAATCCATCTTTTTAGCGAATTCTGCTAAATCTTTCTTCAATATTGCACCTGCTAATTTATTTTTAGTACTACTCATAATCGTATCTTTTAACATTTTACCGATTGATTTTGCAGTACCTTCTAAATTTTTAAGGACCATGTTCCCAGTATAGCCATCGGTAACTACAACATCTGTATCGCCATCCATTAATGTCTTCGCTTCAATATTCCCAACAAAATTCAATGAATGATCTTGATTTAATAACTCA
>NZ_JACYHC010000805.1:0-1315 GCF_017152085.1 Staphylococcus sp. EG-SA-2 | reverse complement strand
GTAATACATTATGTCAATTCAACAATTAGATGGTTACATTTCTATAGAAGATTTTTTTAAGCATATGGATGAATTATCGAAGAAAGAAGAATTAGAAAAAGAAATTAATCAATCAAAGTCTAAATATCAATAGCATCCTTTCTACACAGATAAAGAGAAGGTGGTGCTATTTTTATACGCTTTTTTAACTATTTACTGAAAATGCAGAATCACAAAAGTTAACATATTTAAAAGAACTTGGTGAAGATGGCGAATATAAATATGTTGCCAAAATAGATAGTAAAACATCTAAATTATGTCATTCACTTAACGGAAAAATATTTAAAGTTAAAGATATGATACCAGGTGTGAATGCGCCACCTATGCATCCTTAGTGTAGAAGTACCACAGTGCCACATGTTGGCAGTTGGCGAGACAAGTTCTTTAAAGAGCGTGAAGGTAAATATCAGGTAGAAGTAAAAGAAGCTAAATTACAAGAAAAAGCTAAAAACCAGATGAAAGAAATGATTGAAAGTTGTAAAATGAAAATAGAAATAAATTGTGAAAAACAAAATGGACATATGTTAGGTCATCATCTATATAATGAAAATAAAAAAAGAGCCATTTTAAATAATAAGAAATTGCCTAGCTATACAATACTTTCTATAGATTTATTGAATGAATTGTTAAGAGAAAAAATGTCAACAGGCAATCTAATATTAAGTGATGAGCTATTTGATATGAAAGAGATTATTAATTTTAATCAAATTATTGGAAAAGTACATATCGATAATGTGTATATTGAAACCAGAAAAGGAAAAGTGCATTATTCGAAGACAGGTGCTCATATAGTACCTTATATTGATAAGTAGGTGAAAAGTATTGAGAATTGAAGATGCATATCGTAAAGATGTTATTATCACGCTTTTGAATAATGAAGAATACGAAGGGGTTGTAACTGACTATGAAAATGAATTTGAGAGTGAAACAGGAAATCTTGTTGTAGATATACAGACTGATTTTGCTGTTTATTCGTTTGATGAAACTGAGATAAAAAGTATTAGATTATTAAAATAATTTCTAAATAGCATCCTTTCTACACAGATAAAGATAAAGTGATGCCATTTTTTGCGCTTTTATAACAACTAAGGATACAAGACACATACCTTCAACAAAATCTTCATCTAAACCTATCGATTTCCTAAGTTCAATTTTAAACACAAAGTTTATTTGTAAAGATGCACACCTATAAAAATCTTAATCATCGAAATGTCACAAACATCTCCATATTAAAAACTTAAATAGTGCATTTCATTTAAACTAAACATCGATATTC
>NZ_JACYHC010000804.1:0-1317 GCF_017152085.1 Staphylococcus sp. EG-SA-2 | reverse complement strand
AGGAATAAACCAAACTGCAACATGGTACTAATTGTAATCATTAGGCGTCTCCTTTCTAAAGATTTCAGTAATGCCACCATAGGCACCACCTCCTTATACTCAGATAGCCACCATCTATCCAACTTGCTCAAAGCATATTATAGCACATATACTTTTTTTACTGCTTGTAAACTTTTAGATTATTCTCGGTTCATAATAATCTGAACATTACGTGGTCAAAACTACCATGTTTAACTTGTATATAAATATATATCAATATGCATGTTTTCAGAGTTAATCGTTTTATTATCTCTATATATTCTTAATAGTGTATTTGAATACTGTCCTTGAGCACCAAATAAATCGTAATTAACCGAAGGTTCTGTAGAAGTATGAAACACGATTAATCCCCTCTGAACCTTCCCATCAAAAACATCAGAGTTATATAAATTATATTTTTCCTGTAAATAACGTCTTGCTTGAAGATCCAACTCCTGAACAGTTACATTTTTCTTATTCGTTTTAACCGTTTCCAAAGGTACTGTATTTTGTTTACCGTCTAGCCATAAATTGATCGGCACTTTTTTCTCTTCGGTCAATCGATTATTATCATGTAACGTTACACCACCATACATACAAGCTGTTTTGTTTGGTGTACCACCCGCACATTGATAACCATAATAAGCACCATACAAGTCTACTTTTTTCCCTTTATATTTATCAACAATATCCTTTGAATCAAAATCTACTAATAAATCGTTATACCACGAATGATCTGTAAAAAAGCCTTTAAACAATATAGTATGCTGTAAAAATTGATCGTGACTCTCTTTATTTTCAGTTTTAGCTTTTTCATTGTAATAATAGATTTGTTTAAGATTGCCTAAAGCTGTTCCCTGCAATTCAGACTTTTTTCGCAAATCTTTTTCATTTATTTCTTCGCTTTTCTCGCTACCATTTACAAGTGGACTTGTTGTCAACGTTAGGGCAATGAATAAAAGTAATGTAAATGCTGTTTTTTTCATTTTGCTCACCTCTAAAGCATAATTATTTTTGTTAAGTAGTTATTTAGTTATATACAATAATTATGAAATGATTATCATTTAATTATACATACATATATTACTATACACTTTTTATATTTGTCTATAATAAAAAGATTTCATTTTTACTCTATTATACATTTCAGATATCTTACTTACTTGGTATTAACAACACTTCCCAACTTCACTTGCAGTATGCTTCCTGTCTTTTGAGCTGTGTAATACCATGTACGTACCTCTTTTCAATCAAAATAAAAAGCCAGTGCCGATGCACTGACCAAAAACATTATTTACA
>NZ_JACYHC010000803.1:0-1321 GCF_017152085.1 Staphylococcus sp. EG-SA-2 | reverse complement strand
ATAGTATTGCTAACGAAACAACAGTCAAAGCAAGTCAAAACTATACAGACGCAAGTCCGAATAACCAATCAACATATAATAGCGCTGTGTCAAATGCGAAAGGTATCATTAATCAAACTAACAATCCAACTATGGATACTAGTGCGATTACCCAAGCTACAACACAAGTGAATAATGCTAAAAATGGTTTAAACGGTGCTGAAAACTTAAGAAATGCACAAAACACTGCTAAGCAAAACTTAAATACGTTATCACACTTAACAAATAACCAAAAATCTGCAATCTCATCACAAATTGATCGTGCAGGTCATGTGAGTGAGGTAACAGCTGCTAAAAATGCAGCAACTGAGTTAAACGCGCAAATGGGCAACTTGGAACAAGCTATCCATGATCAAAACACAGTTAAACAAGGTGTTAACTTCACTGATGCAGATAAAGCTAAACGTGATGCTTATACAAATGCGGTAAGCAGAGCAGAAACAATTCTGAATAAAACGCAAGGTGCAAATACGTCTAAACAAGATGTTGAAGCGGCTATTCAAAATGTTACAAGTGCTAAAAATGCATTGAATGGTGATCAAAACGTTACAAATGCGAAGAATGCAGCTAAAAATGCATTAAATAACTTAACGTCAATTAATAATGCACAAAAACGTGACTTAACAACTAAAATTGATCAAGCAACAACAGTAGCTGGTGTTGAAGCGGTATCTAATACAGGTACACAATTGAATACAGCGATGGCTAACTTGCAAAATGGTATTAATGATAAAGCGAATACTTTAGCGAGCGAAAACTATCATGATGCTGATTCAGATAAGAAAACTGCTTATACTCAAGCCGTTACGAACGCAGAAAATATTTTAAATAAAAATAGTGGATCAAATTTAGATAAAGCTGCCGTTGAAAACGCGTTGTCACAAGTGACAAATGCGAAAGGTGCCCTAAATGGTAACCATAATTTAGAGCAAGCTAAATCAAATGCAAACACTACTATAAACGGCCTTCAACATTTAACAACAGCACAAAAAGATAAATTGAAACAACAAGTGCAACAAGCACAAAATGTTGCAGGTGTAGATACTGTTAAATCAAGTGCCAACACATTAAATGGTGCTATGGGTACGTTAAGAAATAGCATACAAGATAACACAGCTACGAAAAATGGCCAAAACTATCTTGATGCTACAGAACGTAACAAAACAAACTATAACAATGCTGTTGATAGTGCTAATGGTGTCATTAATGCAACAAGCAATCCAAATATGGATGCTAATGCAATTAACCAAATCGCTACACAAGTGACATCAACGAAAAATGC
>NZ_JACYHC010000802.1:0-1321 GCF_017152085.1 Staphylococcus sp. EG-SA-2 | reverse complement strand
ATAGTATTGCTAACGAAACAACAGTCAAAGCAAGTCAAAACTATACAGACGCAAGTCCGAATAACCAATCAACATATAATAGCGCTGTGTCAAATGCGAAAGGTATCATTAATCAAACTAACAATCCGACTATGGATGCTAGTGCGATTACCCAAGCTGCAACACAAGTGAATAATGCTAAAAATGGTTTAAACGGTGCTGAAAACTTAAGAAATGCACAAAACACTGCTAAGCAAAACTTAAATACGTTATCACACTTAACAAATAACCAAAAATCTGCCATCTCATCACAAATTGACCGTGCAGGTCATGTGAGTGAGGTAACAGCTGCTAAAAATGCAGCAACTGAGTTAAACACGCAAATGGGCAACTTGGAACAAGCTATCCATGATCAAAACACAGTTAAACAAGGTGTTAACTTCACTGATGCAGATAAAGCTAAACGTGATGCGTATACAAATGCGGTAAGCAGAGCTGAAGCAATTCTGAATAAAACGCAAGGTGCAAATACGTCTAAACAAGATGTTGAAGCGGCTATTCAAAATGTTTCAAGTGCTAAAAATGCATTGAATGGTGATCAAAACGTTACAAATGCGAAGAATGCAGCTAAAAATGCATTAAATAACTTAACGTCAATTAATAATGCACAAAAACGTGACTTAACAACTAAAATTGATCAAGCAACAACTGTAGCTGGTGTTGAAGCTGTATCTAATACAGGTACACAATTGAATACAGCGATGGCTAACTTGCAAAATGGTATTAATGATAAAGCAAATACACTAGCAAGTGAAAACTATCATGATGCTGATTCAGATAAGAAAACTGCTTATACTCAAGCCGTTGCGAACGCAGAAAATATTTTAAATAAAAATAGTGGATCAAATTTAGATAAAGCTGCCGTTGAAAACGCGTTGTCACAAGTTGCTAATGCGAAAGGTGCCCTAAATGGTAACCATAATTTAGAGCAAGCTAAATCAAATGCAAACACTACTATAAACGGACTTCAACATTTAACAACTGCTCAAAAAGATAAATTGAAACAACAAGTGCAACAAGCACAAAATGTTGCAGGTGTAGATACTGTTAAATCAAGTGCCAACACATTAAATGGTGCTATGGGTACGTTAAGAAATAGCATTCAAGATAACACAGCTACGAAAAATGGCCAAAACTATCTTGATGCTACAGGAAGTAACAAAACAAACTATAACAATGCTGTTGATAGTGCTAATGGTGTCATTAATGCAACAAGCAATCCAAATATGGATGCTAATGCAATTAACCAAATCGCTACACAAGTGACATCAACGAAAAATGC
>NZ_JACYHC010000801.1:0-1325 GCF_017152085.1 Staphylococcus sp. EG-SA-2 | reverse complement strand
CCACCACCTGGATTTGTATCCTCTTCATATTCAACAACATCAGCGTGATGTTTTGAATTTTCATGTGTCGATTCTTCAAAGTCAATTGGATTTGATTCCTCAGAGGACTCAGTGTATCCTCCAACGTGACCCGCTTCACTATCCACAGCAGTATGGTAATCGATATCAATAGCTGATGAATCCGTTTCTTCTATTGTTTCAATATACCCATCAACATAACCACCCTCACCATCTATAGCTGTGTGGTAATCAATGTCAAGCGGTGTATTGTCTTGATTTTCTTCTGTTTCAATAATTTGCTTGGCATCGTACTGCCCGCTCATAGTTCCTTTTGCAGTATCTTCTTTATATTCAAAATCATTATCTTGAATAATTTGTCCATTTTTACCATTGCCGTCAGCTTTATTGCTATATAAAACTAAACCATTATCCCAAGTTAAACGATATCCCCCATAAACATAGTAAGATTTATATGCTCGTTCTGGATACCCATATAATTCAGTTCTAAAATTAACCTGATCTGACCCTTGCAAATATTCACCTGTATAATGAATGACATACGTTTTATCCAACTTATCTAAATTCAATGAGTAACTACCATTGTCTTGCACACTCAATTTTCCATTCATTTCCTTTGTTACATCTTTGAATTTGTTAGTATCTGATGTATTTGCATAAACACTTTGTGGCAATTCATCTTTTTTCCCTAGATATTCATATACTTTAACAGTAGGTTGTCCACCAGCTAAATTACTACCTTCAGTCAACGTCCCTGTTACTGATACAGTGTTTGACTGGTTTCCATTCATTGGCTTAATATAAGCTATATGTGTAAATTTATTAGATTCTTTATTAAATGTTTCAATTGATCCATTTACATTTGTATAACTATTGCTAACACCTGGATTATAAACAACTGGTATTGTTTTTTCTGTTTCTTCACCATTTAATTTAGAAGTAATCTTTTGTTCTCCATTGCTTTGTACAGTTTTAGGGTCAATAAATAAGTTGATTTCTAAATTAGCTGTTACCTCTACCTTGTGTTCAATTTCGTTAGTAAATGTATATCTTATGTTACCATTCCCTAAGATCTCACCTGTAGCCATTACAACTGAGCCATTTTTAATCTCTGGTACCTTTCTAGCTGTTGAAACCCCATAAGTATTTACATTATTTGATAATGTAAAATCAAAATAATCTCCTCTTTTTAATCCATCTGCGAATTTCAATTTGTATTTCAATACGACACGTTGACCAGCATGTGGCTCTACTTTATTTCCTTGAGGTGCCTCAATAGAACCACTTTCTACTGTAACTTTACTTGT